>DASVBM010000054.1:0-4090 GCA_036375835.1 Chitinophagaceae bacterium
TGCTATGGCCGTTGCCGAACTCTGCGTCGCGAAAAAGCCCGTGGTTTTCGTGCCCTTCCCCCACGCAGCAGAAGATCACCAGACAGTGAATGCGCAGCACCTGGTGAACAGGCAGGCTGCACTCCTGGTGAAAGACAGCGAGGCAAAGGAAAAACTTGTTGCTACCGTGATGGCTTTGGCAATTAACGAACAGCTGCAGACGGAACTGAAAATAAATATCTCGGCACTGGCGGTTACCAACGCAGACGAGGTCATCGCAAAAGAAATATTAAACATACTGGGTTGAAGGCACTGGATAAAATAAAAAATATTTACTTCATCGGCATCGGCGGTATCGGTATGAGTGCGCTTGCCCGCTACTTCCATTCGAAAGGTGCGCTGGTAAGCGGGTACGACCGCACCCGCAGCGAACTTACCATTGAACTGGAGCTGATGGGTATCACGATTCATTACCGCGAAGACCTGAACCTGATCTCCCGCGACGCCGATGCAGTAGTGTATACTCCGGCCGTTCCGCTCGGGCACAAGGAGCTCACTTACTATCGCGCGAACAACTACAACGTGATGAAGCGAAGTGAGGTGCTGCAGCTGATTACCGAAAACTCATTCAATATCTGTGTGGGCGGCACGCATGGTAAAACAACCACCACCACACTCATTGCACATATCCTCCGCCACAGTGATTATGGCTGTAATGCATTCCTGGGCGGCATATCTGCTAACTATAACACCAATTTCTGGAGCAGTGAGAACAATGTATGCGTCGTGGAAGCAGACGAATACGATCGCAGCTTCCTGAAGCTTTCGCCGGACGTAGCGGTGATCACCGCAATGGATCCTGACCACCTGGATATCTACGGAAACGAGCAGGAGGTTCAGAACGCTTTCGTACAGTTTACAAAAAGGGTGAAGGCCGGTGGATGCCTTATTTCGAAATATGGATTGGCGAGGAGCAGCGAGCTGAACGCAGCGCATCATTTCACCTATGCAATGGATAATCATAGCGCTGACATATACGCTGCGAACATCCGGGTGGTCAGCGGCGCTTACCATTTCGACGTAGTGTCTGACGACTGGACGGTAAAAAACGTGGTGCTGCACATGGGCGGGCTGCACAACATCGAAAATTCAGTTGCAGCGGTTGCCGTTGCCCGGTACCTCGGAATTGACGACCGGAAAATAATTGATGCGCTGGAATCATTCAAAGGAGTGAAGCGCCGGTTTGAATACATTATCAGGAATGATTCGCAGGTGCTGATCGATGACTACGCGCATCATCCAAAAGAACTCGAAGCACTGATCAAAGGAGTAAGAAGTATATATGATGGCAGGATGACGATCGTATTCCAGCCACACCTCTATACACGCACGCAGGACCTTGCCGACGGTTTCGCAGCAAGCCTCGATCTCGCAGATCAGGTGATCCTGCTGCCGGTATACCCTGCAAGGGAACTGCCGATCGAAGGAGTGGAAAGCGGGATGATACTGGACCGGATGAAGCTGAATGATAAAATGGTTCTTGGTAAGGAAGAGATGCTGCAGTGGACAAGGGATAACAAACCATCGTTACTGGTGATGGCTGGAGCAGGTGATATTGATTTGCTGGTAGAGCCGGTGAAGGAAATCATGATGAATGGATAATTAATGAAAACATTTTTTGAATACATATTCAGCTAATGATGTGGAAGCGGACGATGATACAGGTTGTTTGGTGGCTGGCGGGTACCGCCACTATCACGCTGCTCGTTGCCGCGATGCAGAAAAAATCCACTGGCCACTTCAATGCTTTGCAGATTGAAATCATGGGTGCTGCCGGTCATGTCTTCGCAGATGAAACTGATATACAGCAAATCCTTCGCGAAAAAGGCGTGGAAAGCGGGAAGGCCATGAATGCGGTGAATCTTCGTGCAGTGGAGGAAGCGCTGGAAAAAGATCCCTGGATTTTTAACGCGGAACTGTTCTTTGATAACCGGAACATCTTACAGGTGCGGATCACCGAAAGGGAGCCACTGGCCAGGATCTTCACCATAACCGGGGGTTCTTTCTACCTGGATACAACAGGTAAGGTGCTGCCTTTAAGCGATAAGCTTTCCGCAAGAGTGCCGCTGTTCACGGGTGTACCGTTCAGCGAAAGGCTTTCGGCATCCGACAGTTCGTTGCTGAAAGACGTGCTCAGACTCAGCAGGTTTATCGTGGCCGATAGTTTCTGGTCAGCCCAGGTTGCCCAGGTCAATGTGTCCGGTAACAGGTTCGAGATCGTGCCGGTGATCGGTAATCATACCATCTTGTTCGGCGATGGAACCGATATAGAAGCAAAGTTCCGCAAGCTCTATGCTTTTTACCGGAATGTGAGCGCAAAGGCCGGCTTTGATATATACGAGTCGATCAATCTGGAATACGAAGGACAGGTGGTGGCTACCCGCAGAGGCGCGGCTGTACCCGTTCAGGATTCTGTGATGGCGATGCAACAGCTGCGACAGACACTCGGAACGTCACCGCCGGCGGTTGTGGATAGTCTGGGTGTGAAGACCGAAGGTTCAACAGGGAAAGTGAACCGGTTAACACCCAAAGCGGTAATGCCGCGCATGAAATAATAACAAAAAAAGCAAACAACTAAAACACACATATCTATGAACACAAGTACAGCAAACGCGAATGAGCATGCTGTAGCAATGCGTGAAGCTCCCATTATCGTGGGACTTGACATTGGAACAACCAAAATTGCTGCAATTGCCGGCAGGAAGAATGAGTACGGAAAACTGGAGATTCTTGGTTTCGGTCGCGCCAACTCAAATGGAGTACAACACGGCCAGGTACTGAACATCGACCAGACGATAAAAGCCATTCAGGAAGCTATGCACAACTGCATCCAGAGCAATCCCGACCTGGAGATCTCTGAAGTATATGTTGGGATAGCCGGCCATCATATCAAAAGCCTCCAGACACGGGGCGATATGGTGCGGCAGGATCCCGACAACGAGATACAGCGTTGGGAAGTGGAACAGCTCATCGAAAACCAGCGTAAAACATTTATTCCTGCAGGTGACCAGATCATAGACGTGATCCCTCAGGAATTTCACGTAGATAATTTCCAGAACATAAAAGATCCGGTGGGATATAATGGCGTGAAAGTCGGCGCGAACTTTCACATCATCACCGGCGATCGTAACGCGATCCGCAATATAAACCGTTCTGTTGAGCGCAGCGGTTTAAGCACGAAAGACCTGGTGCTGCAGCCGCTGGCATCAGCTTCCGCGGTAATGAGTGATATGGACCTGGAAGCCGGCGTGGCTATCCTCGACATTGGCGGCGGAACCTCTGACCTCGCGGTGTTTTATGAAGGCATCCTCAAACACACGGCTGTGATTCCTTTTGGTGGTGAAAACATCACCAACGATATCAAGATGGGACTTGGCGTATTGAAGCAACAGGCCGAGGCGATGAAAAAACAATTCGGTTCTGCACTGAGTGATGAAACCAAGTCGAACGCGTTCATCACGATCCCGGGATTACGGGGCATGCCTGCGAAAGAGATCAGTGTTAAAAACCTCGCGAACATTATCCAGGCCCGGATGAGTGAGATCCTGGATTTCGTTTCCTACCACCTGAAGCAGGTAGGACTCGATCAGCGTTCGCTGAACGGTGGTGTGATCCTCACCGGTGGTGGCGCACAGCTGAAGCACCTGATCCAGCTTACCGAATATGTTACCGGGCTGAACGCGCGGATCGGCTATCCGAATGAACACCTCGCTGCAAATCACATCGAAGACCTGAAGAACCCGATGTACTCAACCTGTATCGGTCTTATCCTGAAAGGTTATAACGATTACGAACACAAGCGTAAGGAATTCCTCAACAGGTTCAGGAAAGTGGAAGTGCCGGCAAGCCTCAAAAGTTCGCTTCATCCGGCGCCGGTTACAGAACTGAGCCGCGAAGAGGTCGTGAACATGAAGGGAAGAAAGAACATCAACGGTTTCTGGGACAAGTTCAAGAATAACCTGATTGAATTGTTTAAGGAAGAAGAAGATAAAAAAATATAAACCGCTCCGGCCGTGGAAAAACGGCAGGTGTTTCACATAAAAGGACCAAA
>DASVBM010000227.1:0-3934 GCA_036375835.1 Chitinophagaceae bacterium
AAACCTGTCAATTATGAAACTTCCCATCATCGTGTTGTTATGCGTTCTCTCTGGCCTGGTAACCAAATCGCAGGTGAAAAGCCAAAGCCCCGTCATCCCGGAAGCGGATGGATTTATTATAATTAAAGGCGCGCAGATGCAGCCTGAGAAAAGCCGGGTGTACAAAGCGGTTTACGATGCCAGCAAACAGCTGAAAGATTCATCGCAAATTCTCCCTGCATTGAATATGGCAGGGTCGGAGCTGAATGCCCTGGGCGTTTGCGGCATTCCTGTCAGCCACGCAAAATTCGTGATCGTGTTTCATGGCGCGGCGATAAACGGAATTCTCGACAACCCGCATTACAAAGCGAAATATGGCATCGACAACCCCAACCTGAAGGTGCTGGCTGAACTCAGGAAAAACGGTGTGCGGTTGTTCGTATGTGGTCAGAACCTGCTGGCGGAGCAGATTGATCCGGAAACACTATCGAAGGATGTTTCCGTTGCCAGTGACGCGTTAATCGTGTTGATGACCTTCCAGAACCAGGGTTATGCGCTGCTGAGTTTCTGAACTCCGGAGAATCAATACGCCAGTAGTAAAGACAACCGGCGCGTTCGGGGCAGTTCTATTCGCCGGGGTATTACTTACAATAAATATTTATTGTTTATCAATAATTATTTATTATTTTGCGGTAGAATCAAACTGCAAAGCCGTGAAAAAAACTTCAACAATCTTTCTGCAGGTGGTGGTCGTGCTTGTTGGCATTGTGGCGCTCACCATTTTGGTTTTGTTTCCTTTAACCGAGGGAAGAGCCAGGAACCTGGACTGGCCGGACATTTATGCCGACCCGTTCATCCTGTACGGCTACGCAACCTCAATCGTGTTTTTTGTTGCCCTGTTCAGGACATTCAGATTGCTCGGATACATCGGGCAGAATAAAGTGTTTTCGGCGGACTCGGTAAGGGCGTTAAGCAGTATCAAGTTCTGCGCGATCATATTAAGTATTCTGATTGCGACGGCGGGAGTATACGTGATGATGTCCCATCATAAAGATGACGACCCGGCGGGATTTGTCGCGATCTGTATCGTAACCACTTTTGCTTCTATCGTAGTTGCTGTTGCCGCCGCGGTATTTCAGAAAATCCTGCAAAAAGCGGTAGACATGAAATCTGAAAACGACTTAACCATTTGAACCATGCCGATCATTGTAAACCTGGACGTGATGATGGCAAAACGGAAAATTTCCCTGAACGAATTGTCAGAAAGGGTTGATCTCACCTTATCCAACCTTTCTATTCTAAAGACGGGCAAGGCGAGGGCGATTCGTTTCAGCACCCTGGAGGCGATCTGTAAAGCGCTGGACTGCCAGCCGGGGGAGATCCTTGAATACGTTAGTGACAGAAAGAAACGGACCACGCGTTAGCCGGATACGCCGCTGCGGGAAAAAAGCATCCCGTCACCTGCAATGTCTTTCCAGGCGAACCGGTTTGTTTTCAATACAGCTTTCGGATCCGTATTTTTAGTTTCATAAAACAAAATATGGCAGACGATAATTTTCAAAGCGGGTATTGCGACGTCGGCGGCCTGGATATGTACTATGAGATCTACGGCCAGGGAGAACCCCTGGTGCTGATACATGGTGGCGGATCCACGATAGATACTTCGTTCGGCCGGATCATCCCGCTGCTGTCGCGGCACAGGCAGGTGATCGCGCCGGAACTGCAGGCGCACGGGCATACCGGCGACCGCGATACGGATCTTTCATTTGAACAGGACGCGGAAGACGTGGCGGCGCTTTTGAAACAGCTGGGTATCTCCCGTGCAGATTTCCTCGGGTTCAGCAACGGTGGGCATACATTGATCGAACTTGCCTTGCGCCACCCGGGAATGATCCGCAAAATGATACTGGCTTCCACTTTCTACAAACGAAGCGCAGCTTTCCCCGGTTTCTGGGAAGGATTCGATACTGCAACTCCCGATATGATGCCACAGCCATTGAAAGAAGGCTACCTCAAAGTCAATAACGACCAGGAAGGGTTACTGAATATGTTCAGGAAGGACGTTCAGAAGATGAAGCATTTCAGGGGCTGGAGCGACGAGCAAATGAGATCCATCCAGGTGCCGACCCTGGTGATCAATGGCAGCAAGGATGTGGGCAGCGTTGAACACGCGGTTGAAATGTATCGCACAATCCCCCACTGCGAACTGGCCGTTTTTCCCGGCCCCCATGGTGCTTACCTGGGTGTAATAGAAACGATGAACGGCGATGAATGGGCGGGGAGTAATGCCACCGAACTCATTGAACAATTCCTGGATGCAGATTGATCCCAGTTCACCTTACAGCAGAATCAAAGTAAATTATACGCGGCAAAACCTGTCCGCGTTGTGTACCGGCAACAGCAATCAGCCAGCTCAAAGACGCTCATAGATCACTGCCGCGCCCTGTCCTACCCCAACGCACATCGTGGCCAGGCCATAACGCGCTTTCCGTCTTTTCATTTCGTAGAGCAAGGTGGTGGATATTCTTGCACCGCTGCAGCCGAGCGGATGACCGAGGGCGATAGCGCCACCGTTTACGTTTACAATAGCCGGATCGATACCGAGGTCGCGTATACAGGCGAGTGATTGCGCTGCAAAGGCTTCGTTCAGTTCTACGAGTTCCAGATCCTTCACCTGGAGCCCGGCCCGCTTCAGTGCTTTCTGTGTGGCGGGTACCGGTCCGATACCCATGATCGCAGCGTCTACTCCGGCTGCGGCCATGCTCACTACGCGCGCGAGCGGTTGCAGGTTAAATTGCTTCACTGCTTCTTCCGAGGCCAGGAGTAATGCAGCCGCGCCGTCGTTGATGCCGGAGGAATTGCCGGCGGTGACTGTACCGTCTTTCGCAAAAGCAGGCTTCAATGCAGCAAGCTTTTCAAGGGAGGTTTCGCGGGGGTGTTCGTCGCGGTCAACGGTGAACGTTTTCTTTTTCTCGCTCACCTCTACCGGCAGGATCTCGTCTTTCCATTTACCTGCCTCCAGTGCAGCGAAATACTTCTGCTGCGAAGCCAGCGCGAATGCATCCTGTTCCTCACGGGAGATATTCCACTGCTTCGCCACGTTTTCCGCGGTCTCTCCCATGCTATACGGATGATAAAGCGCCGCCAGTGTTTTATTGAGGAAACGCCAGCCGATGGTAGTATCAAATACCTCCGCGCTGCGTGCCCAGGCTTCCTGGCTCTTGGCCATTACGAATGGCGCACGGGTCATGCTCTCCACACCGCCGGCCATATATACCGTACCGTCACCGCAGGCAATTGCGCGGCTGGCGTCCATGATAGCAGTGAGTCCGCTGGCGCACAAACGGTTCACGGTAGATCCGGCAACAGTAACCGGTAAACCCGCCAGCAGCAGGCTCATCCGCGCTACATTCCGGTTGTCTTCACCTGCCTGGTTGGCGCATCCTGCAATCACTTCCTCGATCGCGTTAAGGTCAACAGACGGATTTCTGTCTGCCAGGGCGCGGATCACCAGCGCCAGCAGGTCGTCGGGCCGTACCGATGCCAGTTGTCCGCCATATTTTCCAATCGGTGTGCGGATCGCGTCTACCACGTATGCTGTTTTCATAATCCCGGTTTTAAGATTTCCGTTGCCAGGTGCGTATGCAGATCCGATCCAGGCGCACCGGAAAGGGCGCAAGTAACGAAAAAATCAAGGGGAAAAGATCATTGGTTCCACGGGCTCCGCTGCAATCATATGGGTTCCCGAAAGGATATCGGAGCAAGAGACCCCATGGCGACACAAGACTAATGGGATTTGCCCGCCCGGATGACCGTTCGGACGGAGAATTTCAGCATTTGGAATTTCAATGTCGGTGGAATTTGGAATTTTAGCATTTGGAATTTCAATGAATTAAAATGGACAAGCGGTTGACCCGATGAGACGGGCTGCTTGCGGCTGCACGGGAAATCGTTT
>DASVBM010000018.1:0-6758 GCA_036375835.1 Chitinophagaceae bacterium
AAAAATCGGATGCCTCGCTGCAGCTCACTTCCATACTGGGTGGCCCCTGGAAGCTTACAGGTGTTTTCCGGATCTTTCCGCGGGTCATCCGGAATGCGGTGTATGACTTCGTGGCGCGAAACCGGTATCGCTGGTTTGGAAAAAAGGAAAGCTGTATGGTTCCGGCGCCGGAACTGCGGTCTTTATTTCTCAGTTAAGCGGGTTTTGGATAGGTTTTTGATGCAAAAACGCCTGAAATCTGTTCATTATGAAGGCTTTACCGGTAATCAACGATCCTGTATTTGAACCACGGTCCTACAATTGGGTCGACCGCCAGCTGCTGCGGCTGATCAAAGACAAGCGCGACCTGCCATTCGTATACCTGGTTATCCGCATAAGCAGTATCGTGTTCCCGGTTGCTGTTTTACTGTATACTCCTTTACTCAGTGGCTGGCTGTGGGCACTGACAGCGGTGGCCTACCAGGTCATCAATTTCTATTTCCGCGCGCCATTCGGACTGATGATGCACTGCATCAGTCACCGGCCTTTGTTCAAACGGCAATACCGTTTTCTGCATCGCTACATCATCTGGATCATGTGCCCTTTTATGGGACACACACCCGAAACCTACTTCAGCCATCACATGGGGATGCACCATGCGGAAAATAATATGCCGGAGGACGACAGCAGCACCATGATGTACCAGCGGGATTCTTTGAAGGACTTTCTGAAATACCTCGGGCATTTTCTCGCGCTCGGTTTCAAAGGACTGATGGATTACCTGTTCTCCCGGAAAAAGCGAAAACTCGCGTACAACGCCATGAAAGGAGAATTCAGCTTTTTCGCGTTTTGTATAGTGATGTCCTTCGTAAACCTGCCTGCAACGATGGCCGTGTTCGTCGTCACGTTTTTTATTTCCAGGATGATCATGATGGTGGGTAACTGGACGCAACATTCTTTTATCGATCCGGCCGATCCTGCGAACCCCTATCGCAACTGCATCACCACGCTGAATGTGAATTATAATAAACGCTGCTGGAACGACGGCTATCATTCCAGTCACCACGCCCGGCCGGCGCTTCACTGGACAGAGCACCCAAAGTTTTTTATGGACAACCTGGACCAGTATGCAAGCAATAAAGCGATCGTTTTTGACAAGCTGGATTTCGGGGGCGTGTTTGTTTGCCTGATGACAAAAAACTATCCCAGGCTTGCCGCGCACCTGGTTAATGTTAACGGCGTATTTAAATCAGACGAAGAAGTGATCGCAATACTGAAGGAACGGGCCCGCCGCTTCCCTGAGGAGATATTACACAGCAGCAGTGTCACCGCTGCCTGATACAGATTGCATTGCCACTGGTACGCTTTTTTGAAGCAGTATTGAAAAACGAGCACTATGAAAGGATCAAGAAGCACCAATAACCGGCAGAGCAAACAGGGCATGAGCCATAAGCCCAGACCAGACGTAAGGGACAATCTCGACAGCCGGAAAAACGAGGAGCAGGATTTCAAAGGTGGTGATATAACGCACAACCGGAAGATGACACACACGATGCCCTCCGGAAATAAAACAAGGAATAAATAAAATGAACAAAGACCCGGTTCGGGTCTTTGTTCATTAATGCTATTTCAGGCCAGTATCTACTCTGCCATCATTTCCCTGAGTACTTCCACAATTTGTTCCGTATTCGGTTTGCTGAAATAATCACCATCACTGCCATAAGCGGGCCGGTGTGGCTGCGCAGTGATTGTCCTGGGCTTGCAATCAAGCCAGCGGTAAGCGCCCTGCTCCTCCATCACTTTATTGAACATATACGCGGCTGCACCACCGGGCACGTCTTCGTCAATGAATGCAACGCGGTTTGTTTTCTTCACGGATTCCACAATGCAGTGATGAATATCGAACGGAAGCAAGGTCTGCACGTCGATGATTTCGCAGCTGATGCCGGCCTGTTGAAGCCTGGTAGCCGCTTCCTGCACGATTCGCAGCGTTGAACCATAGGTGACCAGTGTAATGTCTGAGCCTTCCCGCACTATCTCAGGAATACCAAAAGGAACGGTGTAGTCCAGGAGGTTTGAAGGAAGTTTTTCTTTCAGCCGGTAACCGTTCAGGCATTCAATCACGATCCCCGGGTCATTGCTTCGCAACAAGGTATTGTACATTCCAACCGCCTGCACCATGTTGCGCGGTACGCAGACATGCATTCCCCGCAGCGCATTGATCACCACTCCCATGGGTGACCCGCTGTGCCAGATACCCTCGAGCCTGTGCCCCCGGGTACGGATGATCAACGGGCAGCTTTGTTGTCCCTTGGTGCGATAATGCAACGTGGACACATCGTCGCTCAATGGCTGAAGCCCGTATAAAAGGTAGTCGAGGTATTGAATTTCTGCAATCGGCCGCAGGCCACGCAATGCGAGTCCAATGCCCTGTCCCACGATTGTGAGTTCGCGGATCCCGGTGTCGAATATTCTTTCGGCTCCATGCTTCTCCTGCAGTCCCGCGAAGCCCTGGTTCACATCGCCGATGTAGCCCACGTCTTCACCAAAGGCAATCACTTTCGGATTGCTGGTAAACAGCTGGTCGAAATAACGGTTCAGCACCTCGTACCCGTTTACAGTAGCGGCATCGAAGGATATCATAGGGTTTACCGTTTCCACCTTCAGCGCTGCTTTGGGTCCCTCATTATATAAAAATGAGTTGTATTGCGCTGCGTTCTCTTTTTTAAGTTGCTCGTAATATTCGCGTACCGGCTGAGCCTGTGCCGTATCTCCCGTAAGTTCGATGGTAATGCCAAGTGCACGCATGACATCGCGGCGCAGCGGTTCCCTGGCGTTGCGCAACTCCCCATTCAGATGCTGGAGCGACTCATGAGACGCGGCCAGCGGTTCGATGAGTGAAACTGCGCGATCCACCTGTTCCCGGATCGGTGTAAGGTATTGGTTCCAGGCAGCGACCTTGCTTTGCCTGACAAATTCCCTCGCATCATAATCTACGGAATCCAGTTCAGCTTCGGCAGCAATGCCATTTGCGAGTATCCATTCGCGCATCTTACGAATACAATCCCATTCCTTTTCCCATTCCAGTCTTTCGGCTGTTTTGTATCGCTCATGGCTGCCTGAAGTAGAGTGTCCCTGCGGCTGGGTTACTTCTTCAACATGGAAGATGGCCGGCACATGTGTTTCGCGGACATTCTGCAAAGCCTCCTCAAACACTTCGCACATGCCTGCATAGTCCCAGGCCTTGACGCGGTAAATATTGAAACCGTTTGTGCCTTCCTGTTTCTGCATTCCTTTCAGCGCGGTGGATATCGATCCTTTTGTTGTCTGGTATTTTTTTGGAACCGAGATGCCGTAACCGTCATCCCACACAAATACCGCCAGTGGAACCTGTAGCACACCGGCAGCATTTATAGTTTCCCAGAAATGTCCTTCACTGGTACTTGCATCTCCAATGGTGCAAAAACAGATCTCATTCCCGTTACGGGAGAGTTGCTCAAACTGGTGCAGTTGTTCAATATTTCGAAAGCAACGGGAGGCGAATGCGAGTCCCAGGCCGCGGGTCATCTGCCCGGCGGTTGGGGCTATATCCGAAGAAACATTTTTACGGTTCACCAGATCAAGCCAGTTTCCTTCCGCGTCAACGAAGGGCGACGAGAAATGCGCGTTCATTTGCCTGCCACCGCTGAAAACGTCGTGTGTTATATCGGGATCAGCATATAGCTGAGCAAAAAACTGTTCAACGGTGCCCAGACCGGCAGCAAACATAAATGTCTGGTCGCGATAATACCCGGATCGGAAATCACCCGCCCGGAAGAACTTGGCCATGGCAACCTGGGCAACCTCTTTACCGTCGCCGAAAATACCAAACTTGGCTTTCCCCGTAAGCACCTCCTTCCTGCCTAAGAGGCTGGTTTCCCGACTGATAACAGCGATCTTATAGTCTTCGATCACGGTAGAGCGGAAAGCGTCGTAGCTCAGCATGTCGTCCTTCATCTGGGATGCCTGGGTCTGTTCCATTAAACAAAAATAGCCATTAACGCCTCAAAGCCAAATGGTGTAACCGGAAAGTAAAATTCTTCTTAAAATGACCTTTTGGCAGGGGGCGGAAGATCGCGGTATTATTTAATTAATAACTTTACCTCAAACTAAATCAGTACAAAAAAATGAAGAAGTTTACTCTATTCGCTGCCGCGTTGTTTGCTTTCGCAGCAGTAAATGCACAAGTGAATTCCACCCCCGAAGTGAAGGCCACCCAAAATGAAGTTAAAGACATTACAAAGGTACTGTCGTTCAAGAACGATGCTTATACCTTCGGTAAAATCCCCCAGGGCAAACCGGTTGAGTTCGACCTGGAAGTAAAGAACATCAGCAATGATTCGGTAAAAATCGAGAATGTACAGGTTAGCTGCGGCTGTACTACCCCGAAATGGCAGGCTGGTCCTTATGCACCGGGCGAAAAATTCAAAATAACCTTAGGTTTTAACGCTGCTGCGGTAGGTCCATTCTCAAAATCCGTTACTGTGTTTTTCTCAGGCGGGCTGACAAAGACCGTTACATTCAATGGTGAAACTTTCGTGGCTCCTGAAAACGCAGCTCCGAAGAACGAAGCCGGTAAAATCAAACCGGGTAACTAATCAAAAGTCTGAACCGGATTATGAAGCAGTTAATTGTATTGACGCTACTTTGTATCAGCCTCAGTAGTTTTGCCCAAACCAAAAATGATATTCGGTTTGCGGAAACGAAGCACGTGTTTGGCAAGGTAAAACAGAAGGTACCTGCTACCTATACTTTCACATTCCAGAACCTTTCTTCTTCAAGGCCGCTGATTGTGGAAACAGCAACCGCTGAATGCGGCTGTACCACTCCTGAATATCCGAAAGCCCCTATAGGGAAAGGTAAATCCGGCAGCATTAAAGTGACCTATAATGCTGAAACGATCGGGGCATTCACGAAGACTGTTACAGTGAAATTTGCAAATATTACCGAACCGGTGATTCTTACAATCTCCGGCGAGGTTGTGGCCGCGACCAGATAAAGAGAAAATTTTCTTCCAGACAAAAAGCCCCGCGGAACGCGGGGCTTTTATTTTTACCGACAAATGTTTTTTATTGACCGATCAACTGACACTTGTCAGTTTTTATTGGTGGCTGCCGGCTAATTTCGCAGCTGCCAGCTGCCTTTCCGGTTTAGCCGTACATTCCTGTGAAACCATATATCCCTGACGCTCCGATATATTACCTATCCAGGCAGATACGCGTTCATCCCGTAAGAACAGGCATTCAGATACAGGCATTACCATTTATCCAATTAACATTAACGCAGGCACAATTTGCTTGTCTATATTAAGTAACCGTTTCTATTTTGCACCAGATGACAACAACACCATTGATGAGGAGAAAGAAAAGCAGGCTGATCGTCAGGACGAGAGATGAGAATGTTGCACTCGGCGTTGAGGAGATCGCGTTTATTTACAGGGATGATTCGATTATAGTGGTGGTAGATAAACAACAGAAAAAATATCTCTGCGACAAGAACCTGTCACAGCTGGAATGTGAACTTGACAACAGCATGTTCTTCCGTGCCAACAGGCAATATATTATTAATATTGGCTATACGCGCAGTTACAAGACCTACGAAAAAGTAAAACTGGAGGTCTTCCTGAAAGTGCCGCATCCGGAACACCAGATCATCGTGAGCCAGAAAACATCACCGCACTTTAAGAGATGGATGTCTGAAGAATAACCGAACCTGATTTTCAAACAAACCACAGCGGCTGACCTGAATAAGGCAGCCGCCCGTTTTTCAGACAGAGGCCAGCGGAGGCAGCTTCAGCGCTCATCTTACCCGCAAAAAAAAACCGCCCGGAACGGACGGTTTTTTTTTGATCCGGAATACCGGCTTATTTCATTACAATCTTATAGTTCGATGAGCCGACAGTACCAGTGGTTGGATTTACGAGGTCAATCCCAAATGACAGCGAGCGCTCGCAGGCAGAGAACGTGTTAACTGCAGCCGCAGCCGTAGATGTTCTCACGTGCGTAAGCCCGCCGGTATAGGTCTTACCCGTTGGCTGAAGGGGTATAGTCACCTTGAAATTTCCGGGGTCAGTCCAGTCCAGGGTAACGTTCACGTCATTCCAGCTATCGTCATAAATGTTGCTGATGGTACCAGTAGCCTGCGTAGTAGAGCCGGCAACCATTGTCAGGTTATTTAAAGACGTGGTATAAGGACCGTAGCTGAAAGCACCGGCAGCGGTATACTCCCTTGTGTCGGTATAATTACCTCCCAGCGCCGTCAGGCTCGGAGGGCAATACCGCCTTAAAGTGAGCATCAGTGAATCCCTTCCACTGCCAAAAACCGGGACGTCTCCACCGCTGATCTTGATTTTCAAGACGTATGCTGCGCCTACAGCGATATTGGCGAAATTACCGGTGATCGGCAGGTTGGCTACTGCCTGTCCTGCTGGTATAACGATACTTGCCGGAGCTGTATAGTGTGTACCAGCTACTGCCGTAGTTGAACTATACGATAACTGAATCGTCCTGTCCTGGTTCGATACCGTAGTTATACCTACCGGGATATTGAACATGTTTCCGGGGGCAGCATCCGCAACATAGAACGTTCTTGTGAGCGGAGCGTTCAGATCGGTGTAAGCAAACTTCGCCCGGGCCGGAACGTTCAGCGGGTCAACATCCACCGCCAGGTTGTCCTTCTTACAGGAAAGAACACCCATCACACCGGAGATCGCCAGCAGGGTTAACAGAAATGAATATTTT
>DASVBM010000184.1:0-4462 GCA_036375835.1 Chitinophagaceae bacterium
AGGATTCAGAGATGCCCTAACTTAGTAGGGCATCTTATTTTATGCAAATACTTAGGATTGTCATTAAAGTGCTGAAAAACAAGTACCTGCTAGCGCTAGGTGTATTTGTTGCGTGGATTTTATTTTTTGATAACAGGGATATTTTCAGCCAGATGGAGAAGAAACGAGAGCTTAACAATTTATTGGAAACTAAGCAGTTTTACGAAGCTGAAATTGCTGCGGCTAAGAAGCAATTGTCTGATATACAGACAAATGCAGCAGCTTTGGAGAAGATTGCCAGGGAAAAATACAAGATGAAGAAAGCTAACGAGGACCTTTTCCTTGTTGAAGGGCGTTAAAATTTAGAGTGGTACAGCCGCTTCGGACAATATACTGCTCAATTAAGCGTTTTTAAACTGACATTGGATTCTGGATTTTAATCGTTTTCGTATGCCAAATTTTACTCCTGAGGAGCTTATACAGTATTTATACGGTGAGTCTTCTCAATCAGACGCAGAGATGATTGCAAAAGCTTTGCAGAGTGACTGGAGTTTACAACAAAAGCTTACTCTTCTAAAAGAATCCCAGCAGCTGCTGGATGCAGTACAACTGCAGCAGCCAAGAAGGCAGTCCGTGAAATCCATCTTGGATTACGCGAGACAGACAGCTGAGGTGGAACAGTAGTATCTGCAATTATTTTTTCAAACCGGTATCTTCGTCCTGAATGACCAGGAAAGAGAGATACCGGTTTTGTATTTCCTACTTCCAGGAGAAGTATCCCGACGCTGAAACCGAACTTATTTACGACAATCCTTACCAGCTGCTGGTGGCAGTGATCCTCTCTGCACAATGCACCGACAAGCGGGTGAACATGACTACCCCGGCGATTTTTGAAAGGTACCCTACGCCCGAAGCGCTCTCGCACGCAGAATTTGATGATATATTCCCGCTGGTAAAAAGCATTTCGTATCCAAATAATAAAGCCAGGCATCTCCTCGGTATGGCACGTATGCTCGTTGACGACTTTGGCGGAGCAGTGCCGATGACGGTAGAAGAGTTGGTGCGGCTTCCGGGTGTGGGGAGGAAAACGGCAAATGTGATCACTTCGGTTATCGACCAGCAGCCGAACATGGCTGTGGACACCCATGTTTTCAGGGTCTCTGCCCGCATTGGTTTGACCACTAACGCTAAAACACCGCTGGCAACCGAAAAGCAACTCTTGAAGGAAGTGCCAGCAGAACTCGTCCACAAGTTCCATCACTGGTTAATATTGCACGGGCGTTATATATGTATAGCCCGGCGACCGAGGTGTGAAGCCTGCGGTTTACAGCCTGTTTGCTGTTATTTTCAGAAAGTTATTCAGCCGGCTGAGCAACGTGGACTTCAATAAAAGCATCTTTTTCTCGTTATTTGTGTGGAATTTATCTGAATTAATCAAGCCTGGATTATGCGAAGGAAGTCAACTAAATTACTGCTGGTACTCGCGGTGCTGTTCACTGCACAAACCGCTCACGGACAATACTATTACTACGACAACAATTATTACGACAATGACATTATCTGGGAAATAGGCTTTTCAACGGGTTTGATGACGGGGATTACCGATATCGGCGGTAAAAAAGGTTTTATGCCGAATTTCGGTTCTTCACAGCTCAATGCGGGAGCCTATGCCGGCGTGATGTACCAGAACGTTGCAGGTGTCAGGCTGGAGGCTACCTGGGGGAAAATTGCAGGAGCAGACAGCAACGGAGCACAAACAAGACGGAACCTCAGCTTCAGGTCATCGATTCGGGAAATTGCTTTGATCGGTGAGTTTCACCCGCTGATGTTACGATATCGCGACCAGCCACCGCAGTTCTCGCCGTATGTTGCGTTCGGAATGGGTTGGTTCTCATTCAATCCCCAGGCGAACCTGAACGGCAAATGGATAGACCTCCAGCCCCTGCGAACAGAAGGGCAGGGTTTCCCTGAGCGGCCGGGTACGCGACCTTACCGCTTATCGCAATCTAATATCATCGGCGGAATGGGTGTGAAGTACGAGCTTTCGCAATGGTTATCGCTGCGGGCAGAGATGTTACTGCGTCTCACCTTTACAGATTACCTTGATGATGCCCATTCCACCTATGTTGATCCTGCATGGTTCGACACAAATCTGCCTGCGCAACAGGCAACGCTGGCGAAAGAGTTGTATGACAGGAGTAAAGACAAAGATCCTGCATTCAGTGGACCGGGTGCAGTCAGGGCTGGATCCGGAACTAATGACCATTACATGACCTTCAATCCGAAGTTTGCGATAAATCTTGGAAGGCAGCGAACAGATTACTGAAACACCAGTGACAAAATAAAAAAAGCCGTCGGATGGTTCGACGGCTTTTTTTATTTAGGTTTTCTTTTATAACATCTTCCGGATAAATTCAACCAGTTCTGATTTCGTGATCGGCACCCCCTGAATCTTATTGTAAGCCTTTGCATCCACAAGATAAACGTCACGGATGATCTTCACCAGCTGGCCGTTGTTGATCTCCGGTATTACCACATGGTCAAAATTCTTAAGGATCGTTCCCAGATTCCTTGGGAAAGGCCGCAGGTACCTGAGATGGGCATGTCCCACTTCATAGCCTTGCGCGTTCAGTTCAAGTACAGCACTTTTGATCGATCCATAAGTGGAGCCCCAACCGAGCACGAGCACCTTACCTTTCCCGACGCCGGTATCGATTTTCTGTTCGGGGATATATTCTTCGATCTTGTCCACCTTTTCCTGGCGGAGTTTTACCATTATTTCGTGGTTCTCGGTATCGTAGCTCACGTTACCGGTGATGTTCTGTTTTTCCAGCCCACCGATCCTGTGTTCCAGGCCAGGGGTTCCCGGAATAGCCCAGGGCCTCGCCAGCTTTTCATCTCTTGCATAAGGCTGGTATTTTTCTTCCCCCTCTTGCAGTTGTTTTTTGAATTTCACCTCTATTGGTGCGAGGTCTTCGCTTTTGGGGAATCTCCAGGGTTCTGCACCATTGGCAATATATCCGTCACTCAGCAGGATCACCGGGGTCATATGCTGAACTGCCAGCCTTACCGCTTCATACGCAACTTCAAAGCAGTCACTGGGAGTAGAGGAAGCAATAACCGGCATGGGGCATTCCCCATTCCTCCCATAGTATGCCTGTAACAGGTCGCTTTGTTCTGTTTTGGTGGGAAGACCCGTAGAAGGCCCACCCCTCTGGATGTTCACGATAACCAATGGGATCTCGAGCATCACAGCCAGTCCCATCGCTTCTCCCTTCAATGCCATTCCAGGGCCGGAAGTGGTGGTTACGCCAAGCGAGCCGCCATAGGAAGCGCCGATTGCCGATGAAATACCGGCAATCTCGTCCTCCGCCTGGAAGGTACGAACACCGAAATTCTTAAACTTGCTGAGGTCGTGGAGGATATCGGAGGCGGGGGTAATCGGATAGGTGCCGAGGAACAATGGCAAACCGCTTTTTTCACTTGCGGCGATCAGCCCGAGTGCCAGCGCCTGGTTACCCATGATGCTGCGGTACTGTCCCGCCGGCAGCTTGGCCTTTTCAACTTTATACCTGGTGGTGAATGTTTCGGTAGTGTCACCGTAATTATATCCCGATTGCAATACCTTGATATTACTCTGCAGGATCATGTCCTTTTTACCGAATTTCTCTTTCAGGAAAGCAATGGTATTGTCAAGAGAGCGATTATACATCCAGTATACGAACCCGAGCACGAACATGTTCTTTGCGCGGTCTCTTTCCTTTACGCCGAGTTCAGGAAAGTCTTTTAAGGATTCGCGGGTAAGTTTTGTGACGTCTATCTGAATCACTTCGTAAGAATCAAGGCTGTTATTTTCCAGTGGGTTAACGCCATCCGGGTAACCCGCAAGCCGCAGGTTCTTTGTGTCGAAACCATCCACGTTCGCGATGATCTTGCCCCCTTTTTTCAGGCTTTTCAGGTTCGCCTTCAACGCGGCAGCGTTCATGGCAACCAGCACGTCACAGAGGTCGCCAGGGGTAAACACACGGTCACTGCTGAACCGTATCTGGAATCCACTTACCCCGGCAAGTGTTCCCTGGGGTGCGCGGATCTCAGCCGGGAAGTCGGGGAAGGTGGCCAGGTCAATCCCAAGCAGGGCTGTATTATTGGTAAACTGCTGGCCTGTCAGCTGCATCCCATCTCCGCTGTCACCGGCAAACTTGATTACAACGTCCTGCAGTATTGATTCTTTTCTCATTATGATTTATTTGGCTTGCTAAGTTAAAAGTAAATATTTCTGTTTTTCTGATTTTGGTCAGCCTGCCTGATCGTTAAATCAGTGCCAATACTGTTTACTGTTATTACCACGATTCTTTTAATGATTTTACTTTGATAGCAGTTTCAGACCCCCGGTTTTATGTATAGGAAGTATTTAGGTTTTGCAGTTCTGGGCATCATTGTTCTGGGTGCCTGCCACAATATATTTAACAAACACGATATATCC
>DASVBM010000233.1:0-6719 GCA_036375835.1 Chitinophagaceae bacterium
AGATAAGGCATTACCTGTTTTCCGATGCGTGTCATGATGCGCATACTCACTACCACATATTCGGAATCGGTGATCTGGATACCATAACGGGCGAACTTCGAACCTAAAGGGCCCATACAAAACGGGATCACGTAAAGCGTACGGCCTTTCATCGAACGCACCAGCAGGTCATTTAGCCGGCGCTTCATTTTCTCCGGCGCCATCCAGTTATTCGTGGGGCCGGCATCTTCTTTTCTACGACTACAGATAAAAGTGCGGTCTTCTACCCTGGCCACATCGCTCGGATCACTGAAACAGGCGAAACTTCCCGGGCGTTTTTCGGGATTGAGTTTGCGGAATGTGCCTTTCTGCACCAGCAGGCTGCAAAGGCTTTCGTATTCTTCCTGAGATCCTTCAACCCAGTAGATCTGTTCGGGTTCGCATTGTGCTGCCACTTCATCTATCCAGTCCCTGATTTCCGACCGAACCGGGTAAGGTTCCAGCTCCGGGACGTTACTATGCTGTTTCATAACAATTATTTTGCGATCAAACTTTCGCTGTACACCAGCTGCAGGTCCGGAATGAAGGCCATTATATCTATAAAGTTTCACACACCCCGATTCCTATTCAATGACTTTTGTCAGAAATGGAATGAACCTGCACCGCTGTTGTTCACCCGCCACCCCCTTCGGTATGGTTCTAATCTGTTTCTAATATCACATTAACGTACCCCTAATCACCCGGGTTGAACTTTGCCTTTTAAGGAGTTAAATCCCTGTGGGAACTGCCGGGCTTTATAAACGCAGGTTTGTAAGGCCCGCATCTTTTAAAATCAAAGAACTGGCCTAATGGAAAAATTCATCAACATACTACTGGTAGAGGACGATCACCTCGACGCGATAGATACCAGGCGAACGCTGGATAAGATGAAGATCAGCTACCGGTTGCACATTGCGCGGAATGGCGATGAGGCGGTACGGTTCCTGGAAGGAAACAACACTTTCGTTCCCGATGTGGCGCTGGTTGACATCAGCATGCCGAAGATGAATGGCTTCGAATTTCTTTCGTTCATCCGGAGCAACGACCGGTGGCAGCATCTTAAATGCTTCCTCATCACAACTTCGGAGGAACAAGCCGATAAAGAAGCAGCCGGGAAACTCGGTGTCTGCGGTTACATAGTAAAGCCGCTGAAATTGCATAACAGCGCCACACCCGGCGCATTTAACCTGATGATTGACCTGATGAACCTCAGCGCCAGTTACCCGAAATAGCAGAACCATGCATACCCCCGCATTCGAAAACAATTCAAAGATGGTAAACAGCACTGCTATGCAGACAATGGAGATATTAAGTGCAACGGACGTAAATTGCAGGCAAAAAGAATTGCCGGGAGAACGCAGGATATTGCTGGTTGAGGATGAACCCAAGATCGCCGACAGCCTTAAGCTCGGGCTCACCGAGAACGGTTATACGATCTCAGTAGCCTATGATGGCAATATCGGCTATAAGATGTTCCAGTCGGATAATTTCGACCTGGTGATACTGGACATCAACCTGCCGGGCATGAATGGTTACGACCTCTGCAAAGCGATCCGTGCCGCAAACACACAGGTACCGGTGATCATGCTCACTGCACTGGGTGCGCTCAACGATAAGATAGAAGGCTACGATGCCGGTGCGGATGACTATATCGTAAAACCATTCGAATTCAAAGAACTCCTGCTGAAAGTCCGCGTATTGCTGAAACGTACCCTCAGCCAGAACATACCCGTAGGCAACGTGTTGAAGGCAGCTGACCTGGAAATCAATCTCGACAGCAAAGAAGTAAAGCGTGGGGGCGACAGCATTAACCTCACCGCAAAGGAGTTCCAGTTGCTGGAATACCTGATGCGAAATAAAAACAAGGTGGTCTCCAGGGCAGACATAGCGCTGAACGTCTGGGAAATAGATTTCGACACCAATACCAACGTAATAGACGTATACATTAACTATCTTCGGAACAAGGTGGACAAGCCCTACGACCAGAAGCTGATACAGACGCAGGTCGGCATGGGGTACATCTTAAGAGACTGAGATGCCAGTACGTTTACGAATTACCCTGCTGTTTACCGCCATTGCAATAGTGCTGCTGGCCTTTGTCTGCGGCACTGTTTATTACATCTCCTATACAAATCGCGCAGCCAGCATCGAAACCAGGCTGATCAACAGGGCCATCACCACCGCAAGGTTGCTTAGTATCTCGGAGACATTCGACCGCGAAGTACTCCGGAAAATCGATTCACTCACCGCCAGCGCCCTGAAGCATAAAACGGTGCAGGCATACGACGTTACCAACAGTCGCATTTACTTCTTCAGTGACAGCTACGCTGATACCATACACGCAGAAGCCGAAACCCTGGACCTGGCAAGAGAAAAAGGCAGCCGGTATTTTAAATCCGGCAGCCAGGACGTAGTTGCCTACCATTTCACCGAACGCAACAAGGATATCATCCTGGTTTCCGCAGCCTACGACGAACTCGGCTGGGCAAACCTTAAGAATCTCTCCTTCGTACTGATTACGTCCAGCATTGTAGGGGTGATCATCGCGGTATTCAGCGGGTATTTCTTTTCTGCACGGCTGCTTTCACCCATCGCGTCGATCACCAAACAGGTGAATGAAATATCTGCTCAAAACCTGACTAACCGCATTCCCACCGGCGACGTGAAAGACGAATGGTACCATCTTACCAGCACGCTGAATAACCTGCTGAACAGGTTGCAGGAAAGTTTTGAAACACAGCGGAGATTTGTATCGAATGCTTCGCATGAATTGTCTACCCCGCTCACTTCGATATCCAGCCAGCTACAGGTATACCTGCAGAAAGAACGGAAACCCGAAGAGTACAGGAAAGTGATGCATTCCGTTTACCAGGACGTCCAGCATATGAGCCAGCTGACCAGGACCTTACTGGAAATGGCAAAGACCTCGGGAGATGCCGGCGGGCTGGAACTAAACCTGATCCGGATCGACGAAATCCTGTTACGGCTGCCTGCGGCCCTGCAGAAAATCAATTCCCAGTATTCGGTTGCGCTGTCTTTCATCGACCTGCCCGACGATGAATTTGGTTTATACGTCTTTGGAAACGAAGAACTGCTGGCAACCGCTTTTAAAAACATCGTGATGAACGCCTGCAAATATTCCGATAACCGGCAGGCGGAGATCAGTCTTTCCGCGAAATCCGGAACGATAGAAGTTTCCATCCGCGACCGTGGCAAAGGAATAGACGAGGCTGAGCTCAAGAAAATATTTGAGCCTTTTTACCGGAGTGATGATCTTAAAAACACAGAAGGATTTGGCCTGGGCCTTTCCCTTGCATTGAAGATAATCAAGATACACAAGGGCGATATTAACGTGTATTCCACTCCCGGCGAGGGCTCTACCTTCGTGGTGATTCTTCCCTCAACATCGAAGCAAAAACAGCGGGGTTCCCAGTGATGCCTATTCGCCGGTAAGCCCGGCCACTTCATCCCCGTGCTGTTCCGGCTGCCGCAAGCGGATCGCCGTTACCCTTCTGGCAAGGTCTTCCAGGAATGAATTCACCGGGTCATTTCCATATTGCTGCAATAACCACTGGATAGATTCTTTCCAGTGCGACGGAGTGTTTGCAAGCGTTTTCCATTCATTGCCGATCCGCCGGAATTTCAGCGCATGATCTGATACGAATTTTAACGGCAGATGGGTGAACCATGCTTCCGCTGCAGCATTTCTCCTTTCATGGAGCAGCTCATGCTGATTTAAACGGCGGGGATCGGGTAACCCCTTCTTCCCGGAGTAACCCGCGTCTCCCGGTACCCGGCTATCGGTTAATTCTGCCGGCCGCACGCCGGGAAGATGATTCATATCCAGCCGAAGATATTCGGGAGATGCCGGCCGCCGCTGCCTTGACTTTATCATCTGCAGCTGCGTGTTGAAGTCCACCGCCCAGTTTGATACGGTATATCCGGCAAGGATATTTTGCATGTGAGCCATTCTTTCCTGCTGTTCCGTACTGGTCATTACCAGTCCTTCGTAAATTTTATTGGCTATTTCCTGCGTGTCATTCGGGTTCACCTGTATTGCTGCGGTCAGTTCCTTTGCAGCGCCTGCCATCTCGCTCAGCAAAAGCACCCCGTGCTGATCTTTGCGACTGGCAACGAACTCCTTCGCCACCAGGTTCATGCCGTCCCGTATGGGTGTGATCAGGGCAAGATCACAAGCTGTATACAGTGCCAGCATCTGTTCAAAGTCAAGTGAATTATACTGGTAGATTACCGGCTGCCAGTTAATAGTACCCGTTTTACTGTTGATATCACTGATCAGTTCATCAATCATTTTCTTCCTTTCGGCGTACTTGGGGATGAATTCACGCGAGGGTACCACAACCAGGATGAATACAATCTTCTCCAGGTATTCCGGATGTTGCTGAAGAAATAGCTTATAGCCCGCTAACCTGTGGCTGACCCCCTTGGTATAATCCAGCCTGTCTACAGAAAAGATGATCCGCTTACCCGGAAAACTGGTATGAAGTTTCTCACGCAGTTCCGACACGGTTTTATTCTCGAATGCCTGGTTGAATTTTTCGAAATCGATGCTGATTGGGAACACCCCTGTTTTCACGAACCGGTCAGCGTAACAGATAACCTTCCGGTCATTGGTATAGCCGAGCACCTTCTGAACTGATTCAAGGAAATGTGCGGCATAGTCTTCAGTGTGGAAACCCACGAGGTCGGCAGACAGTAGCCCCCCGAGTATATCAGCCTGCCATTGCCTTGGCAGGAGCCGGAATATCTCATACGAAGGAAAAGGGATATGCAGGAAAAACCCGATTGTAAGTTCCGGTTGTTTTTCCCTGAGATACGAAGCCAGGTGCATGAGGTGGTAGTCATGAATCCATACCACATCCCCGGGCTTAACATGCTTCAGCAGGGAATCGGCGAAAGCAAGGTTCACCGTCGAATAACTGTTATAATGACCTGCATTATACTCAACGAAGGAAGTGAAGTAATGAAACAGTGGCCAGATTGTGGAATTGGAAAACCCGAAATAATACTGGTCGTACAACTTCTTTTCCGTGAATACCGGCAGATAACTGAATCCATCGGCGGGCGCATCGCTGTTCAGCTCGTTCCACTCGGCCTCATTGCAACCGGAAACGCCGCACCAGTATACTTTTTCAAAACTTTCCCTGTTGTTGCTTTCAAGGTAGCTTTCGATAGCCGACACCAGGCCGCCGGAGGCGGGTTGCAGAACCGGTTTCCCATCTGAGTGTACAACGGAAACGGGCAGGCGGTTGGAAATTACAAACAGTCGTTTCATGCGCTCCGGATTTGGTTTCACGAACATGCAACCTAACACCGGGTTCCTAAAGGCGCATTAAAAGCAAGTTAGATTCCTGTTAGAAATGAAGCGGCAGTAACAAGCTTAACGCAGTCTAATCCCATTCTAATTCAGTACTAACCATGGGTTAATACCCGCAGTACAAATTGCAGTATAATCTGAAGATGAGCAGTTTTAAAACGATATTGATCCCGGTTGACTTTACTATCAACACCGATGTTGCCATCGGGAAAGCATTGGAGCTTTCCCTGCCGGGGTTCACCCGCATCGTTCTTTTACATGTTACCGACCAGCGAAACATAGCAGGCGCCATCGGCAGGGCAGAAAAGCCATCCAGGCATTCCGAACTGGAATCGATCCGCCGGTTAAGAGACAAAACGCTGGAAAACTCGCATGAGACAGAAATACAAACCGTCATCATCAGCAACAGGAGCGTAGAGGCGGGGGTGATCAGTTACGCCGGTGAACTGAGACCAGACCTGATCATCATTGGAAAGAACAATCATCATTCGTTCTTTCCTTTTTTGAATACGGTAGTTATTTCGAAAATATCTGCTGAGACCGGCGCAGCTGTACTCACGGTAAAACCCGGGTCCGTTAACCGTAAAATGGAAACGGTGGTGATGCCGGTATGTGATTATTTCCCAAAACGGAAAATAGACCTGCTGGCAAACCTTGGCAGCCGCATGAAACTGAATGTTCATTTGCTCACGATCCTGGGCAGCCGCCAGCAACCGGATAATCATTCTGCCTCGGCCTTATTGCAGTCCATGCGTACCATCAGGTCACGGCTTCAATGCCCGGTGCAGCAGTCAGTAGTTCATTCAGACAACCGCGCGATTGCCACCCTGCGTTACGCCGAGAAAGTAAAAGCCGACATACTCCTGGTGAGCGACCGCACCGAAGCCACCATCAACAGCTGGATCAATAAAAAAGACTTGTCCGATATCGTTAACCCTGCTTCACAACTGCAGGTATTGAGTGTAAAAACCGATTAGAAAAAACCACCATGAAAAAGATAATAACAACAATGCTCCTGCTGGGGCCGGTAGTGCTGATTGCGCAAACCGCCACCGACGTTTCAAAGGCACTACGTTACCGGAAATATTCAACCGCGGAAAAAACGGCAAGGCAACTTATCGCCACACAACCGGTAAATGCCGCGCATTGGTACTGGCTAACGCAGGTGATGATCCAGGAAAAAGACAGTGCGGGCCTCGCAAAGCTGCCTTCTGCTTTACCGCAGGAAATCGTAAAGGATCCCTGGTACGAGATCGTGACAGGTGCTGTCAGCCTGAACAATGGATTGACCACGGAAGCAAGGCAGCACTTTGACGCCGCCGTAAAAGCAACAAGGGGAAAGAACCCGGAAATACTGGCAGCG
>DASVBM010000328.1:0-9795 GCA_036375835.1 Chitinophagaceae bacterium
GGAAACCATCCTTGAAATGATGTCGAATGGCGGCGCCAGCATGGTTTTGCATGGCATGGGCGAAGCCGACCTGCGGAATATCATGCGGTACCCGTACAACATGTTCGCCAGCGACGCAAGTATCCGCGTCTGGCAGCAGGGCGTTCCGCATCCCCGTGGTTATGGCACCAACGCCAGGGTGCTTGGCGTTTATGTAAGGGAACAGGGCCTGCTCACCCTGGAAGACGCGATCAGGAGGATGACCTCATTGCCCGCGCAGAAATTCGGATTCCGCGACCGTGGTCTCATCCGTGAAGGATTTGCCGCCGACATCGTGATCTTTGACGAAGCAACCGTAGCAGATCGTTCCACTTATGAAGCACCGCACCAGTATTCAAGCGGCTTCAGCTATGTGATCGTCAATGGTACCGTAACGCTTGAAAATGGAAAGCATAATGGAAGCCGCAGTGGCCTAATCTTATTACGCTGATTGCAGCCGATCTGTTATTTTTGATATATAAACACACCCCCGTGTCCGGCAAACCACGACTTCTGTTAATTGAAGACTCTGAGATATTGAGCTATACCCTTACGGAGATGCTCAACCAGGCTTTTGAGGTCACCGCCACCAACAGTGCCAAGAAAGCGCTCGGAAATATCAGCCGCATTCAACCAGACATTGTTTTACTCGACATCATGGTGGAAGGGCCCATCAACGGCTTCATGCTACTGGAAAGGATGAAGTCGATGGACGAGCTCGAAAACACACCGGTGGTGATGATGAGTTCAATTGACGAGGAAAACAAGATCACCAAGGCACTGGAGATCGGGGCTACCGATTATATCGTCAAGCCCTTCAACTTCATACACCTTTTCCTGAAGCTCAAGAACCTGGTAGCGCTCAAGTCGAAGACGGTACTGGACACCCAGGAAAAATTATTGCTGAAGACCGATACCACCCTCAGCTCCATGCAACTTGAGTTCAAGAAGAAGTTTGAAAAGATCACCGACAACCTGATCTCCACGAACGACTTCTCTATTCGCGAAATCGCGCAGAATCTCTCCATGAGTGTTTCCACCGTTGAACGCTGGAGTAAAAAGATCTATGGCTTCACACCAAAGGAATATATCATAGACCGGAAACTGTTGCAGGCAGAGATCATGTTGCGCCAGAATGCAGGCAACGTGAAGACGATCTCCTACCGGCTCGGTTTTAATTCCGTGGCCTATTTCTGCAAATTGTTCAAAAAGAAATTCGGTATCACCCCCGGACAGATCTCGGGCCGCCGTGTGGCAGCCGAAGCCTAAACTTTCTCTTGTTCTTTTTTCTTTTCGCGATGATGCTGGTGGGCTTTGCGTGCGCCATACCCCGCCGCGGCGGCGATCAATACCGAAAGACCTCCATCGAGCGGAACATCCAGCGGATCAGTAGGAGGATCGCCCTGCGCGAGGACAGCAACACTGAAAAATATTGTAATAGCCAACACCAGCAGGATTGTCCTGGTAAATTGTTTCATCGGTATGGATTCTCGGGTTATAGTTTTACGATCGTTGTACTGAATGCCAGGTTTCCGTCAGTAACTGCCAGCCGGTAAACACCGTGAGCAAGCCGGTCTGTTTGTAAATCATACCGGAATGCACCGCCGGCATGTTCCACCATCTGTTCCACTGCCTTCGCGCCTGCGGCATCTGTAATAACAATCCTGTATCTGCCGGGTGGCATTTCCGGAATTCGTATCCGGCAGCTTGCGCCTGCCGGGTTTGGATATACCTGCATGGTGCCGGATTCGCTGGCGGAGACCACCATCGTAGAAGAATATTTCAGAACGTTATCCTTTCCGGTACACCTGATGCGGTAATACGATATGCCAGGAGCCGGCGTCTGGTCCCACCACCTGTAGTCAGCAACAATCGCTGATTGCGGTGTAACAGACGCTGCATCTGCGAACAGGATGCCGTTTGTACTCTTCTCAACTACAAAAGCCCCCGCGAGCTCGTTGTTTTCAACTTTCCAGTCAACGCTTATACCGTTTGCGGTGCGATACGCTTTATTACTGATAAATACTACCGGCAACGCTGCATTATTCCGGTATAGGATACTAAAGCGATCAGCGGCTTTACTGGCAGGATCGGAGTTTACCGCAAATGAGATTGTAGTGACAGCTGTCAGGCTTACCGGTGTTTCCTGGTTCAGGTAGTTATCGCGTAACACTGCGACGAGACCGGGAGCATTAATGTTTTCCGGCTTGAACTGCCATTCATATGAAATCGTTTTTAAACGCGCCACGTTCAGCTGTACAGTGTCGCCGGCATCAGCCAGTGGCCGGGTTTCGATGCTCAGCATCTTCCCTTCTCGTTTAATGGCTATGTCTTCATCCCAGTTGCCGATCTGTTGCGCATCGTTCTGGTCCACCGACGCGGAATACTGGTTATTATAAACGACGACGGCGCCATCCGCAAGCCTTCTTGCTCCGGAGACAGGTTGATAATAAAGGGACACTCTCAGCAGCTCCTGCTGGTTGCCACTGCGGAAAACGTCGATATTGTTCGTAGTACTGCGATGAGAGGTTTTCAGCGTCAGGGTATTCCCGGTTGCCGTTGACTTTCTTTGTACAAAGAAAGCCGTCCCGCTCTGTATGTGAATAGTTGAGGAGCCGGCGGATGCAATATTTCCATTTGTAACGGTTACAAATCCACCGCGGTCGCCAATATTCGGATCCCAGGTCGTATACGCGTTCTCAAAATCGTTTGAATTCGTTCCATCGGCATAGATCAAAGACCAGTCGAGTGAAGACGCGAACGGGTTGGTGACCAGGCTGAAGTGCCCCGTAGTAGTTGCAAGGCCGGTAAATGACTGATCGGTTGTAACCAGTGTACCCCTTGCGCGCAGCCTTGTATTCGCGGCACCCTGGCCTGAAGGAAGTGAATTGAGATTCATGCTACGATCGCCGCGAACGAAAATCAGGTAACCCGTCTTCGGGTCTAAAGTATTTACGTTGGTATTATTGATGCCCTGCCACTGCTGGCTAGCCTGGTTGTAAGTGTACATCGAAGCCTGGCCGGTTTGCGTGGCATCGAAACCATTAGCCCCTGTGGTTGATCCTGTGATATGGGTTCCGTATCCCGGCTTAGGATCTAGGTTGGTAACCAGGTCGGCGTTGTTTACCCCCTGTTGCCAGTTATCACGGATCGAGGTGGTTGTTGTTACGATTGGTGCCAGTAATCGCCAGGCCCTGTTCAGTTCAGTTATCCCGTCAATGATATTGGAGCTGATAAAACGCTCAGCTGTTACCTTGCCGGTTATCAGCGACATATCGCCGGAAATATACCCCGTGCCGTCTGCGTCGGAAGCGATCACCAGGCTGTCGCTGGTGTTCAGCGTTCCGGAAGTGAGTGTCAGCGCGCCCTTTACCATCAGCTCATTCCCTAACGTGATCGAGCCTCCCGGTCTGTTCATCGTGAAGTTGAGGAGCATATTATTCGAGCGGTCGGTAGGTTCGGAGCGGTCGAAATACAGCGTACCCGAGGCGGTACTGGTCACCTCGAGCGAAGAGGTGCTGCTGCCCCTGATCACACCGGTTCCGGATACATCGCCGGTAATGGTCATTTTGCTTCCATTGAGATCGATACGGCCACCGCTTTCAATCACCAGGTTTTTAAATGTAACATCTTCCACCAGCGCCGCGGCATTGGTGGCAGTGCCGAGGATCAATACGTCTGCCCCTGTGCCGGGTGCCACCCCAGCCTGCCAGTTGGTGCTGGTAGCGGCGTTAGTATTATTGGTACCCGTCCAAACATAGCCGGAGGTAGTTGTGATATTCGCACTGGTTCCGGTAACACCTGACAGGGCGGTAGCTGTATGGACCGTTCCTGCAACAGCTGAAACGGTAAAGCTCGCCGTGGCTTTGCCGGTTGCATCGGTAGTAGTGGCATTGCTGAAACTGCCACCGTTGGCAGATGACCAGGCGATTACCAGACCCGATGTGGGCACAGAATTATTGTTGTTATCGGCCAGCTGCGCGGTCACCGTAATCGTTGAACCGGTTCTTGCATAACCCGGAGCTGTAACGATGAATTTGCTTGCTGTTCCATAGATGCTGATGGTATCTTTTGCTTCCGTTAATCCCGTGTAAGACGCGGTAAGGTAGTAGGTTCCTGCAGTCAGACCACCAAAGTAAAACGTAGCGGTTGACTGACCGTTGGCGATGTCGGCAGTTGTTATGGTGCTGCCCAGCGTGAGTTGATTATAGAAATCAGCGCCTGCCGGTGACGAAGCCAGGCTCACCGTTATAGCACCGCCTGTAGTCACCAGATTATTGTATGTGTCCGCGCGGGAAACAGTGTACGTTGCGCGTGTCAGCGTAGATGTATTGGCCGGCTGGCTGATGATGAGTTTGCTGACTGCTGCCGGGTTGATCGTAGTAATCGTAGCGGTTCCGGTTGCCAATGGATCTTCCGCATTCACGGCCGTGAGTACAATGTCTGACCCCGCTGTGGTGAGCGTGATGCTGTGGCTGGCGAGTTCACCATTCACGAATGCCAGGGTATTGGCACCATCCGTGACGGTGGAGGTGCCCGAGAGTACAACCTTGCCCGTAAATGAGGTGACGGTATTTCCTGTTCCGTTCGCCGCGTCTTTTGCAACGATCTTCACGGTGAAAGGGCTGCCGGCTGTAATGGAACCGATCGCGCCGCCGGAAGTATTTGTGATTGCGAAGCTCACCACGCCTGTTACGGTAACAGACCCGGATTGGCTGCTTTCCAGACCTGCATTCGTCGCCGTTGCGGTAATCAGTGCACCGCGGTATAAGGTTCCGGAAGGCAGTCCGCTAATGGTCCAGGTTCCGCCTGAGACGGTTGTGGTCATGGCAGTTCCGTTACTGTAGACCGGGCTGCCATCTACGTAAAGCGTGATCGTGTTTCCATTCGTACCTGTTCCGCTCACCGATGTCGCGCCGGCGAAATAGGTTCCGGTAACGGCTGGCGTGGTGGGTGCCGCCTGAACTGTAACCGCAGGAGTGGAAGCCGCGCTCAGCACTTCCCCTACGGCCTTTGCTTTTGTGGTGAGCTGATCGCTTGCCGCGAGTGTCAGGCTATCCACAATCCAGGTACCCTGGCTGGTGACGGTGGTTGAACCGAGCAATGTACTGCCAGCTTTATAAAGATAGATTACCGTACCCTCGGCTTCGGTACTCGTTCCCCTGACGTAAGTGGAGGCGTTGGTATAGCTGCCTGAGATAACGGGGGCCGTGGTGGTTGTGGAAGATTCGGTTACCGTCTTTGCCGCTGATGCCGCAGACAACATATTGTTTGCAGCAGAACCAATTGCTCTCGCTGTGACAATATCACCGGTGTTGACAGCCGGGAGAGTTAACTGAACGGTACCTCCTGCTGCAACCAGAGACGACGACCCGGCACTGTCTGCAACGACACCATTAACAAACAGATACATCTTCGCGGTTGAAGTATGATTGTTGGTAATAGTAACTGACTGCGTGCCTGTAGATGCATAGATTGTTGCAGGACTGGAAATTGAAGGGGTATTTGTTATCACTCCATCACTTGCCTTATTACCCTCTTTATAGGTATCTGAGTATGGTGATACGCAACCGGCATAAGAAATTGTTCCTACAAATGAACCAGAGACATTACCACTTCCTCCCAACAGATAATCTGTAGCAACACCGCTGGTCAATCCATAATACTGGGTTACTCCGCTGTTTGCCCATGAACTTCCTGGTTGTTGCAACTGATCAAGCTGGTAAATTTTTATTTGCGCCTGGCTGGCCACCGGGGTTACTCCTGCAGGCCAGTTCCAGCTAACTGAAATCCGCATGCTGCCGTTGCTGGAAACTGTCAGTGTTGGCGGCTCCAGATAACAGCGGACTGCTGCAGCCACTGCTATCTTGTTCGAATTGGCAGATACGGTTTTTTCACTTGCAGTGGCTGTTGCATAAATACTATCCGCCACCTGCAGAACATTCGAGGCAAGCGAGCTTAGAGACCATGAGCCGTCTGAACCCACGGTGGCAGTCCCGATTGAGCTTACACTTCCTCCACGGTTCCGATAAACGGTAATACTGGTACCGGAAATTTCCTGGCTGGTGCCGGACACACTGGCTGCTGCTGCGTTAATACCCGAGGCAACCAGGGGCGCAGTAGTAGCAACCGGATTAAATGCGCCTCCTGTTGTAAGCGCGTTCAATGGTGTAGCGGGAAATGCAGCAATCAACACCTGCTGTATCACCGCCGGGTCATTACCGAAGGTCAGGTCATTGATGCCATTAAAATCAGACTTCACGCCGGTGATCGCACTCACCGAATTGGTCACTGTGGTGGCTACGAGCCTGACCGGTTGGGTGGTGAGACCGAGATAACTGAAAGGAACGAAAAAATCATAGAAAAAATCCGCATCGCCTCCATTCGTACTGAGCGCGATAGAGCGTTGATGGTAGTCATCGCCGGCGGTGTATTCGGTAGCTGAAGACTGCGCACCGGTAGTATTGTTGTAGTTGTAAATAACCACCTTTGGCTGCGAACCGGTTTGCAACACGAGTTCTTTTTCGTATCCGGGGTTAGAGGGCGTGGAGGCATACTGCGAACCAAAGTTGGTTCCATCCACGTCAATGAGTATCGAATAGCCTTTTCCGGCAGAGCCGTTCTTCCCTACGCGAAACCGTACAATGAAATAATCGCCCGCATAGGTTCCACTGCTGATGGTCTTCTTCAGTACGAAAACCGAGTTCCTGGTAGTCCCAAAACTTACAATATCCGTCAGGCCTCCGTTTGAACCGGTGGTAAGATCACTCATCGGTTCAGAGCCGATAATGGGCAAGGCAATCAACGGCAGTTCACTCGCAGAGCCGTAATCTGTTCCACTGAACCCGGCATTGGTAGCGGATACATATCCGTCGCCATTGGGATCCATAACCGCCCTTCCCATTGCCGAAGTCGCTTGTTTGAAAATTAATCCCGGGGTTTGTGCAAAGCCGGCTGTGCATACGAATACAGCCATGAGCAAGAAGATCTTGTTCAAAGTAATTTTCATTGGGGTACGTATATTATCGGGGAAGCGCAGGGCTTTCCTTATTCCGATTGTTAAAAACTCTTTTTTTGGGGGGTGCTTTGCAAAGGGGTGTAGTCGAAGGCTAGTTGGATGTACGGAAACGCAAATAAAGTTTTTTCATCTACGCGTTACCTGTACTTTATCGTCAGTGTTTATTATCTATTCGTCATATGAAAATCGGTATCATATAACTTATTGCAGTGCCGCTCAGCATTGTTAAATGCAGCTTCGATAAATAAACTGAATAGTCTGGCAGATCTCCGGAGTTAAGATGCAGTCTTTGCATTCCTGCGTTGGAATCCGAAATTCCGGACTTGATTTTCCGGTGTTCATTGTTGTTATATATGTTCACCTTGCTGCCACCTTACCGGCAGCATCAAGGTGAACGAAAAGACTTGCTGAATGGATTTGTACTTTAAGAATATTTCATGTGCCCGTTGCCAGCTGAATTGCGCCGGCAATGTGCAACCTGGATACGCATATCCGATCCGCTATTGCTTTACCAGCCGGATCAGCTGCTTCTCCGTGCCCTGGGTTACTTCGGCAAAATACACACCGGCTGCATACCGTTCTCCCAGGGTCAACACCTCGCCTGGTACCGTGTTTAACACCTGTACCAGCCTGCCAAAAGCATCGGTAACGCGGATAGTGATTTTGTCTTCCCTGTTGGCAGACTTAACCGCAAAAGCAAAAGATGTTACCGCAGGGTTGGGATAGACTTTTACATCGAACTCTTCCTCCAGCAGGTTGCCCACAGTTGCCTTCGCAGCAGTGCCACAAGCCTGGTTACAGGCGCCGAGCCTGTCACCATGTTGCAGGTGTGCGGGAACCGCGTTGGTGCTTACCTCCAGCAAATGGGCATTCGCGTGATTGCCCGGAGGAATATGGCAGATATAGACCTTTTTATTCTTTGAGCCGGGCACACGGATATCCCTTACACAGATTGTGATTTGAGCTGAAGCGGAACAACCACTGGCATTCCGGACCGTAACTTCAAACGGGTATGTGCCGGCAGCAGGAGGAGTGAATACCGGTGCAGCGGACTGATAACTGCTGAGTGCACTACCGGTCCACAGGTAACTATTACCCGCTGCTGCGGGTTGCACCTTCAGGGTAGTTGATTGGGCACCATAGCCGATATACAGATTGGTTGTAATCCCACCCGTATAAACTGAACTGTTCGGATTTGAACTGATGACCGGTGCAGGTATAGACCCGGTTACAGTAACAGTGGCTGCACAGCTTGAAGAAAGACCGTTGCTGTCGGTTACAGTGAGTATTACCGTGTTTGTCCCGATGTCATTGCAACCGAAAACGCTTCGGTCAACCTGTATTGATGCAATGCCGGCTGCCGCAGTACTGCCATTATCGATATTCGCCGCGGTAATTACAGCAGATCCGTTTACCAGTGCGACCGTTATCGATTTACAGCGTGCCACCGGCGGCTCAGTTATTACAGACACGTTTACTTTCTGTGTGGCTGTTGCCGTATTCCCTGCAAGATCAGTTGCAGTCCAGGTAACAATCGTAGTGCCGACGGGGAACTGTGCTGGAGCGTTATTGCCTGCATAAACACCGGGCACATTATCCGAATAAACCGGAACACCCAACGAAACACCGGTTGCGTATTGCTGCGACATGCTGATGGTTACGTTCACGTCTGCAGGTGCAGTAATCAAAGGCGGTTCGGCATCTGTCACAGTCACCTTCTGAACGGCGGTTCCGATATTACCGGCAGCATCGGCAGCTGTCCAGGTTACCAGGGTTTCACCGACCGAAAACTGTAGAGGTGCATTATTGGTTAGTGTTGTTACGGCAACATTATCGGTGGCTGTAGCATTGCCGAGAATAACATTTGATTTATAGGCCAGACCCGGGTCTGTGTTCACCGATACGTCAGCCGGTATTGAAATCACCGGCGCTTCATGATCTTCCACGGTTACCGTCTGCACCGCGGTGCCTGTATTCCCGGCGGCATCGGTGGCTGTCCAGGTAATGATTGTAACACCTAACGGAAATACGGCCGGCGCGTTATTACTGAGACTTGCGCCGACATTATCAGATACGGTGGCGATCCCGGTTTGTACGCCGGTTGCAACCGCAACACCTGCATTCGTGCTTACTGTAATATTTGCCGGCGCCGTAACTACCGGGGCCTCATTGTCTGTCACCGTCACTTTCTGGTATACTGTAGCCGAAAGACCGGAAGCATCCGAAACGGTCCAGGCCACATAGTTCACACCCACCGGGTATTGAGCCGGTGCATTATTGGTGATAACAACGCCATTAACATTGGTGCTGAGTACTGCGGTACCGATGGCAACATTGCTTGCATAATTCTTTCCCGGATCTGTACTGACGGTCACATCTGCAGGTGCGGTGATCTGCGGTAAAGAGCTAGCCACAACAGTTATCGTTTGAGTAGCCGTAGCGGTATTACCTGAGGCATCTTTTGCAGTCCAGGTAATCGTGGTGGTACCTACCGGGAAGGTCGCTGAAGAATTATCGGCCGAGATGGTTACCCCTGGCAGGTTATCGGTTGCAGTGGCGGTCCCGGTTGAAACGCCGGTGGCCTGCGTTTGCCCTGCGAACAGGGTGATATTGATATCAGCCGGAGCCGTGATAACCGGTGGTTCGGCATCGGTTACGGTTACCTGCTGTACCCCTGTTACTGTAATGCCATTCTCATCGGTGGCGGTCCAGGTAACATTGGTAACTCCTGCAGGAAATTGCAGGGGCGCATTGTTGGT
>DASVBM010000201.1:0-5237 GCA_036375835.1 Chitinophagaceae bacterium
CCCTAAAACAGCACGGTTTAAAAACTGACTCTTTCAATTTAAACTGTCAATATAAAATAATCGGGATTTAGTTAGAAGTGGATTGAGGCTACCTGGTCACTCCCGCCTCCGGCCTCCGGCCTCCCGCCTAATGCCTACCGCCTGATCCTCGTCCTTCTCAGCTCCAGCAAATTCAGGGCATTGGGTTTAAAACCCTCCACGTTCTTGTGCACGATGTGCAAAACCATATCATACCAGATGGGAATGACCGGCGCATCGTTGATCACCATCTGATCCATTTGCCGGTATAGCTGGTAGCGGGTGGAGTCATTCGTCTCCTCCAGCGCTTTTTCGTACAATACGTCGAAAGCCGGGTTTTTATACCGCGTGTAATTCGGCGGCGCGGGATTTTTACTGTAGAACATCGCCATATAGTTCTCGGCGTCAGGATAGTCGGCTATCCAGCTGCCGCGGAAGAACAGCGCCTGCGATTTCGCGGTCTGTTCCAGCAACAGGCTTTTCTGTATCACTTCCACCTGTACCGGGATACCCGCATTTTCGAGTTCCTTGGCAACAAAGCTGCCGATGTCTGCATAGATCGGGATCGTCAGCAGTTTCACCGGGGGCATGCCGGAAGCAAAGCCGGCCTGCTTCAATAGCGCCCTTGCCTTTGCAGGATTGTACTCATATCCCTTCACCAGTTCCGTATTCCGCGATGGAAGTCCGCCGGGCACAAACCCTGCTTCCGCGGGGATGCCAATGGAGTTCCGCATATACATGGCCAGCTTGCGTTTGTCAATGGCATAGCTCATCGCCTGTCGCACCGCCTTGATCCGCGTTGGCGCGTTTCGTACCAACGGGTTGCTTTCGTCCACCAGTATACCCAGGTATTCTGTGTTGAGGTAGGGATGTTTATTCAGGATGATCTTGTCTTTCCAGTCCCCGCGCAGTTCGCCTTTCTTCGACAGCACCTCGTCTTTGAACGAGGGATCGATGTCGTTGATAAAGCTCAGCTCTCCCTGCCTGAACTGCAGGAACTCAGTTGCCTTATTATCGAAAAAACTGATTGCGATGGCGTCCAGGTAAGGAAGCCGTACACCCGATTGATCGCGTTCCCAGTAGTTTTCATTCCGATGCATCACCAGCCCCTGCCCTTCTTCCCAGAGGAAAAATTTAAACGGACCGGTTCCCACCGGGTGGCGCCGGAAATCATTGCGGTAACGCTCTACCGCTTCTTTTGGGATGATGCTGCAGTACTGCATGCTGAGAATGCCCATGATGGGATGGAAAGGCCGCAGCAGCCGCAGCTGGAAAGTGGTATCGTTGATGGCGAGAAAAGGCTTCACCGTATCCACGCGGTTATTAAATATCCATGAGCCGGTGCTGGCGGTTGCCGGATCGATAATGCGCGAGAGGCTGTAAACAACGTCCTGCGCGGTCATCCTCCGGCCCTTTCCGCCCGGGAAACAGGCGTCGTCGTGAAAAAACACGTCGCTGCGCAGGTAAAAGGTGAAGCTGCGCCGGTCTGTACTCACCTCCCATCGCTTCGCCAGCGAGGGTACGATGTTGAGGTTTGAATCCACTTCCACCAGGGTATTGTATAACTGGTGGATCGGCCACATGACCGACTGGTTCTTTGCAAAAGCGGGATCGAGTGAAGCGATGCCGGTCTGTTCGTTGTAACGAAAAACCTGTTTGTCTGATTTTGACCCGGTGGTGCAGGCGTTCATCGCCAGGCAAAGCACCACGGCAGAGCAGAATTTCAAAGGCAGGGGCCGATGTCTGAAAACAACCAATAGTATTGCGCGCGCAGAAAAATTCACAAATGCTGATTTTTAATCCCGGGACCGGTTCTCCATCCCCGAATATCCTAATTTTAAAACATGGATTGGAAATTCTTCTTCGCAATATTGTTCCTGCTTCCTTCACTCGCTCAGGCACAACAGAAGTCAACGTTCAGCAAGGCAGACTCCCTCCGCGGCAGCCTCAACGAAAACCGCGACTGGTGGGATGTGCTGCGATACGACCTTGAAGTAACGCCCGATTACCGGTCGAAATCGATAACCGGCAAGACAAGGATCTCCTTCACCGTTACAAAGCGGGGAACCAACCGGATGCAGATCGACCTGCAGAAACCGCTGGTGGTTGACAGCGTATATCTATCTGTACCGGGTGGGGATGAAAATAAAGTAATTCGGAAAATCACATTCGACCGTAAGCAGGAGCTTAACGTATTTTATTGCGACCTGCAGCTCCCGGACAACGAAAAGACTGCTGACCTGGTTGTATACTATCATGGCGTACCCATCGAAGCGAAGAATGCGCCCTGGGATGGGGGCTGGATCTGGAGCAGCGACTCGCTCGGCAGGCCCTGGATGAGCGTGGCGGTACAGGGGCTCGGCGCCAGTGCCTGGTATCCCTGCAAAGACTACCAGGGCGACGAACCGGACAACGGCGCCTCGCTGACGATACTGGTACCCGATACCCTGGTAGCGGTTGGGAATGGCAGGCTGGTGCAACGTTCGGCTTTTCCGGAAACACATATGGCCTCATACAGGTGGGAAGTAAAGAACCCGATCAATAATTACACGATCATCCCTTCTATCGGAAAATACGTTAACTGGACCGATACGCTGAACGGAGAGCAGGGTGTGCTTGACCTCAGCTACTGGGTGCTTGACTACAACCTGGAAAGATCAAAGTACCAGTTTCAGCAGGCGAAACAGATGCTGCGTTGTTTTGAGTACTGGTTTGGCCCCTACCCTTTCTATGAAGACAGTTACAAACTGGTAGACGCTCCCTTCCTGGGCATGGAACACCAGAGCGCGGTGGCCTATGGAAATCACTACCGCAACGGCTATCGCGGCAAAGACCTGAGCGGCACCGGGTGGGGAAGCAAGTGGGACTTTATCATCGTACATGAGAGCGGGCACGAGTGGTTCGCCAATAACATCACCACCCGCGACATCGCGGACATGTGGGTACACGAAGGCTTTACAAACTACAGCGAAACGCTTTACACCGAATGGTTGTTCGGGAAACAGGCGGGTGATGAATACAATTTCGGCATACGCCGTAATATAAAAAACGACCGCCCGATCATCGGTCCTTACGGGGTGAACCGCTCCGGCAGCGGCGACATGTATTACAAAGCCGGGAACATGATACATACCATCCGGAAAGCGATCGATGATGACGAAAAGTTCCGTCAGCTGCTCCGGGGCCTGAATGAAACCTTCCGCCACCGGGTAGTCGCCACCGAGGATATCGAGCGTTATATAACCCGCAAAAGCGGCATCGATTTCTCAAAGACCTTCGATCAATACCTGCGCACCACGCAGGTGCCGAAGCTGGAGTACCGCTTAAGCAAAAAAAACAACAGGCTGGAATACCGGTGGACGAACTGCGTAAAAGGCTTTAACCTGCCACTGGTATTGAACGGGAAGCGTTACCAGGTGACTACACAATGGAAGCGGTGCAGCTGCTGTTCTGCAGACCTGCAAGCCTGGTCGGCGGCGCAGATCGAAAAACTCTATTACATCAATGCAAAGCAGGTGTCGAAACCTTAACTTGCAGCACATACTCTTCAATGGCTATCCGCAAGCAGGCGATCATTTCAAGCATTCTGGTATACATCGGCTTTTTCATCGGTGCCATCAACACCTATTTCTTTGTAAAGAACGGCTCGTTCACTACCGCTGAATACGGCCTGACGCGGCTGTTCTTTGACGTGGCACAGAACTTCTACGCCTTCGGCTGCCTGGGCATGATACCGGTGATCTACAAGTTTTATCCCTATTACAAAGACAATCTCGCAAAAAAAGATAACGACCTCCTCACCTGGGCGCTGGTTACCGCGCTGATCGGTTTCGTACTGCTCCTGGTTCTGGGCCTGGCCATGGAGCCGCTGATCATCCGGAAATTTTCCGCGCGGTCTATGCTTTTCGTGCAGTATTTCCACTGGGTGTTTCCTTTTTCATTCGGGCTGCTGTTCTTTTCTGTGATAGAAGCCTGGAGCTGGGCGCTGAAGAAAACAGTACTCTCGAATTTCCTGAAGGAAACAGCGCTTCGGATCATCACCCTGGTGTTCATACTGCTGTATTATTTCGGACTGATCGGCTTCGACAGTTTCATCAAGCTCTTCTCGCTTCTTTACTTCCTGGTGTTCCTGATCCTGTTGTTTTACCTGGTGAGCATCGGCGAGTTTCATATAACCTTCCGGCTCAGCCGCGTCTCCCGGAAGTTCTACAGGAAGATGTTTGCCATGCAGTCACTGGTGTTTGGCGGCGTGGTGGTTCAAACGATCGGTATCACCATCGACACACTGATGATCGCGAGCCTGCGGGGTATCGGCCTGGCCGGGGTGTTCAACCTGGCGCAATATGTTGCCAACCTGATCCAGATACCGCAACGCAGCGTGCAGTCGATCTCCACCGGGGTTATCTCCCAGCACTGGAAGGATAAGAACTACGCTGAGATCAACCGGATCTACAAACGCTCTTCCATCAACCTGCTGATCATGGCGCTGTTCATCTACGGGGGGATTGTGCTGAACGTTAACGATATGTTCCTGGTGCTGCCGATACAGCAGGAATACAAGGCGGGCATTATGGTGATGCTGGTGATGGGTGTGGCGCGTATCATCGACGCCGGCACCGGTGTAAACGGCATCATCATCGCTACTTCCAACTTCTGGCGTTTTGATTTCCTCAGCGGAGTGATCATGCTGGCGATACGCATTCCCGTTACCTACTACTTAATCAAAACCTACGGCATCGTGGGCTCCGCCTTCGCTGAGGTATTCGCCTACGGCGTTTACAATTTTATCCGCTTTGAATTTCTCCGGCGTCGCTTCAACATGCAGCCCTTCGACCGCAATACCGTATACGCTATCCTGCTGGCCGCGCTCGGCTTTGGTGCGGCCTGGCTTGCCGGCTCCTGGATCAGCGCCGATGCCTGGCTGCGCATCATCGTGCAGTCGCTGGTGTTCACGCTTGTCTATCTCGGTGGCGTGTTCAGGATGGAACTCTCGCCGGATGTGATGCAGTTGTATCACCGGTGGGTTGCCAGGCGGTATGCTGGAGGCGGGAGGCGGGAGAAGATAGGCGGTAGGAATTAGGCGTTAGGCGTTAGGCGGTGGCCATTGGTGGAGGAATGATTGCAGGTGCGCAGGAGTCAGCGAGAGTCAGCAAGAGTCAGCAAGAGTCAGCGAGAGTCAGCTGTTGGAGCGGGGCTTTTCCAAAGTTTCAGACTTTGGA
>DASVBM010000240.1:0-4469 GCA_036375835.1 Chitinophagaceae bacterium
TCCAAAGCCATCGACGGCAGCGAGTCGATAGACCGCATCATGTACAGCCCACGGGGAAATTACCTCCTGGTGCAGGCGCTTGACAGTACCCGGGTGTGGGATAACCGAACAGGCAAACATATTTTTTCCTACAAACGCAGCAGCTTCGAAACGATCAGTGCGGATGAAACATTGGTGGCCAGCTATACCTGGGATAATACCTGGGTTACCATCCGCAGGATGGATAACGGTTTTGTGCAGCACCACCTGGACAACCGCGCAGGGTATGCAGACCTGAAGTTTTATACCGGAAGGCAGGCGCCGCTGATCCGCTCGGTGAAATCCAACGTGGTCCGTATCTGGGACCCGGTTACCGGCAAATTGCTCAATACACTCAGCGGTCATACCGATTACGTTCCGGGAGAAGATTTCAGCCCGGATGGCCGGTACATTGTCACCGTGCCCAACGGCGGGCAGGACGGCAACGACTATACCGTAAAAATCTGGGATGCGGAAACCAGCCGGCTGGTTCACAACCTGTATGATGACGAAGCGAAAAATGAAAGACCCACAACCTTCTATACCTATCGCTTTGCACCGGGAAGCAGGTATCTTTTCCTGGTCGGACGCAGGCAGTTCAACGACAGCAAAGACGGTCTTGAAGTATTCGACGTGTTAACAGGGAAACGCCTCTATGGTATTTATACTCCCGATCATGGTTACTACACCAACCTCTCGATCAACAGTAAAGGCAACCAGTTCATCTTTGGCGGCAAGAGCGATACAGACACCATAGGTATTTATGAAACCGCTACCGGGAAACTGCAACAGGTAATACACTCCGGCTTTGGCAAGATCAGCTACGCAGGCTTTCACCTGCACGACAGCCTGATCGTGATCAAAGACAGTTCTCACCTGCAGGTACGCAGGAACGGGGATGACAGTATTTTATATCGCCTGCCTGCGTATTTATATGCCTACGATGCAGAAAATATCTTCAGCCGCGACGGCAGGTTTGCCGCTACTCCTGCCGGTACAGAAATACGCATCATCGATCTCGGTTCAGGGTCGGTAGTACAAACGCTGAAGTCCACTACGGAAAAACTGAATAACATCAAATGGAGCCGCACCGGGCGATACCTGCTCACGGAAGACGACGAAGGCAAAATCGATCTGTGGGATCTTAAGAACGGCAGCATCGCCAGGCAGCTGAATACCTGGGGCGAATTCTCTCAGAACGATGACTACCTGCTTGCGAAGGAAGATAAGAACCCCGTGATCATCGACCTGGCAACCGGTTTAAAACTGGCAACAATATACGCAGTGGATGAGGCGTACGTTACCGTATTATCATCCGGATATTACCAGTCTTCGCCGGGTGCTTCCCGCTACCTGTATTATGTAAGCGGGAATAAAAGCCTGGGCTTTGAGCAATTCGACATCAAGTACAATCGCCCTGACCTGGTGTTGTCACAACTGGGAAAGGTGATGGGAAGCTCCGACACTTCGCTGATCAGCAATTTCCACCAGGCTTACCTGAAAAGACTGAAAAGGCAAAACATCGATCCTGCGTTATTTGCCTCTGCCGCACAGGCCAGCGTGCCCGAAGCCAGGCTACTCAACCAGGATCAGCTGCCTTTCTCAACAAAAGATAAATATCTCCGCCTCCATATACAGGCCAGTGAGCCCTCGCTCAGCCTTTCGCGATTGAATGTGTGGGTAAATGAAGTGCCGGTATGGAGCGTCAACGGCCTGGACCTCTCCTACCGCAAGAGAAGCCAATTCGACACGACCATCACCCTCGCCCTGTCGCAGGGGGAAAACACGATAGAATTTTCGGTGAGCAATACCGCCGGGATGGAGAGCTACCGTAAGCCCATCAAGATCGACTATGTTCCCGCCACCTGGGCGAAATCAAGGATCTATTTCATTGGCATCGGCGTGAACCGGTACCAGGATTCCACCCGGAACCTGGGCTTTGCCTCGAAAGATATCCGCGACCTGGCGCTTGAATTTAAAAAACGGTATCCCGATAGCTATATCGACACGTTCATCAATGAAAGCGCGACGCGTGAAAACATTCTCGCGGTAAGAAAGCAACTGGCAGCAACCACAGAAGAAGACATTGTACTGTTCTCATTCAGCGGGCATGGACTGCTTGACAAGGATCTGAACTTTTACTGCGCGATGCACGACATGGATTTTGCCAATCCTTCAAACAAAGGACTTTCCTATAGCGACATTGAAAACCTGCTCGTCGGCATCCCGGCGAGGAAGAAACTGGTGCTGCTCGATGCCTGCAACAGCGGTGAGGCAGACAGTGAACTGAAGCTGGCAGCCACTACGCCCGACGGAACCGTTGCGGAGCCGGAAAAAGGAAGCAAAGGATTAACGATCAGGTCTTCCGGGTCCAGGCAGGACAGCTACGAGCTTATGCGCCAGATGTTCGCCAATACCGGGGAACGCAACGGCCTCGTGGTGATCAGCGCGGCAGGGGCAAAGGAATACGCGTTTGAGTTAAACGATCTTGACAACGGCGTATTCACTTATTGCATCAAGAAAGGCCTGTTTGAAGGGGAAGCAGATGCCGATCGCTACAATGGCGTTTCGGTTACCGAGCTGAAGAATTATGTGAGCAGGCAGGTGGAGACGATCACAAGCGGAAGACAAAAACCTACGACAAGGAAAGACAACCTCGTGGTGGACTGGTCGCTCAGCTCTTTTTACAGGGGACTCGCCAACTCGCCACTTGCAACGGTTTTTTTCGATTCGGCCCGTTATTATTCCGTCTCCGGAAATGCCTCCGCGGCGCTGGCAAACTACCGCAGGGTTTTATACCAGCTGGAGCAGGACTCGAATTACGCCAACCTCGATTATGCCTATATCTGCAGGTCTGCGGCTGTTGCAGAAAAAGAACTCGGGGATACCGCCGCGGCGCTGCGTTACTTTTTCAAAGCCGCTTCTGTGATCGCGCCGTTCAGCCCGTATTCCGATGACTATGATGAGATGCTGAGCGGCATCGCACTCAGTTATTTTGAAATGCGGAACTACGACAGCGCGGTGTTTTACTACCATCAGCGACTCCCGGTGCTGGCGAAGGTGCATGGCGAAAACAGCCGCGCGTATGCAAACGGCCTCAACGTGATTGGTGTAACACATAGCTGGCAGGAAGGCTGGGATTCCGCAGCACTGTACTACAAAAAAGCGATGGACATACTGGTGCACCTTGGCAAATACAATGTTCGTGAACTAAGAAGCACCGATAAAGAAAACTACCTCACCATCGTAGCGAATCTCGCTACCGCCTACCAGGTGCTCGGGGAATTCGCTAAAGAAGCGGAGATAAGGGAGGAGCTGGTGATATGGGGTGACCGTGAAAAAGACGCTTACCACAACTGGGCCCTGGCACTTGAAAAAAGCGGTGATGTCAACCGCGCCGATTCGGTTTACCGCGATGTGATCGGCGAAATACGCTGGAGAATGGGCTCAGAACCCGATTCATCGAAGGTTGCGGAGATGTTCAGCTGGCTCGAACGTCGTGCAACGCTGAACCTGCGATACAAGCGATACGAGCAGGCCTTAGCGGCTTACCAGGACCTGGTGCAGTTCCTGGAAAAACACCGGCCCGGCACCATCGATCACGGCTTCTATTTAAATGAGCTGGGCTTCGTGAATGAACAGCTGGGCAACCTGGAGGCGGCGCTGGACGGTTACAAAAAATCGACAGACATCTACCGCCTGACTACGGGCGAAGACACAAAGAACTTCAGGATCGTCAATGGCAACCTGCAGCGCCTGCAGCGAAAGATGAAAGAACGGGACTGAGGCCGAGGCCGGGAAATCCCGCCGTATCTCCTGCCGGCGATTTTTATTTACAGACGCGGTTATCAGTTTATCATTTGCTCCCGGATCCTTTCCAGCCGTGCGATTGAAATCCGCCGACGTATGTAGCGGCATAGTGTCTTATGCTGCTGATAGCTATTTGCTTTTGCGGGTTAAGGCTTTCTGATTATTATCGTTACTTTGTATCCATCTAATGCACCATGGAATGAAGGTATTGCCAGCAGAACAGATCAGGGAATTGAAGGCCGGATACGACAACGAAGCCTGTGTCTGGTTCCTCGTGAACCTCCAATACCGGATCATTGCGTTCAATAAAAAAGCCGCGGAGAACAGCATCAGTCTTCACAGGAAAGAGATCACTGCCGGCTCCAGTATTCTCGATTATGCCAGGGACACGAAAAACCGGGTAGATTCGGAATTCATCAGGTGCTTTGGCAAATCCGCTACCGGAAAAAAGGTTGAGCAGACACAGAAGATCATTTATAACTCCGCCACCATCACCACCAAAGCGGTGTACACTCCTGTTTACCTTGACAAGGAAGTTGCCGGCATTTCTATAGTTGTTGAGGATATTACTGCCGGAAGCTGAGGGTCAGATGCTTCGGGTATCTAACTGCTGATAGCGTCTTTGTAAGCATTTATTCGTC
>DASVBM010000215.1:0-3273 GCA_036375835.1 Chitinophagaceae bacterium
GGCCGTAAACCGAAGTCGGAGAAGCTGAAGATGATGTGGGTGAACAAGGCCAGGGTCGCGTTTCGCTATCTCCCCTTCCGCTATTACATTTCCACTTCCCTGATGTGGAGCCTGCAGTACCTGAAAGAAACCGGGTTCAACCTCGGCGGCTTTGTACAAGGCTGGAAAGAAATAAGGCGGATTCCCGGCAGGGAGCAGCGCTCGCCTTTGTCAACAGCCACGATGGAATACCTGCATAAGGTGCGGGCAAGGCTGTGGTACTGATTTTTTTGATCGCAGGTTTACTCCACTACAAACGCAACCTGGTAAAAATTATTTACAGCGGCTACGGGCTTCAGCTTCACGTAAAATGCATCGGTGAAAATGCGAAACGCCTGGTATTCGTGATTGGCAACGTTGAACTCATCAAAAAATATCACATCGCCTTTCTGGAGGTAAGGGTGTAACTGCGAAAGCACGAAAATCGTGGAAGAGAACAGGTCTGCGTCCATGTGGATCACTTTACGCCTTGCTTTCAGTGTTTCTCCATGCTGGCTGATGAAAGGATGCAGCGTGTCCTGGAAAATACCCTTGTAAAAACCGGCCCTCGGATCGGCGATATCCGGCAAGGATGCACTCATATCGCCTTTCCGGAAATATCGTCCCCAGTCTTCCGGCAAACCTTCGAATGTATCAAAGCCATAAAACGCGGACTGCGGAAGCTGGTTTTGTTTCAGCCACCATTTAAATGAATGTGCGGCTGCAACGCCAAACTCCAGGTAGGTAATCGGCTCCGTAAACAGCCCGTAATGGTTAGCCACGGTTTCGTAAAGCTGGTAGCGCTTATCATAATCCCGCCTGGGTGAATAGAAGTCGTTCAGCAACAGCCCTTGTTTATGGCCCGCGATCCAGCTGCGCATGCGGTTGAAATTAGACACGAACTGGAAACCATGGTTCAGTGGGCTGAATAACCGCAGAACACCGGTATAAAGTAAGAAATCCTTAAGAAAACGGAGCGTGCTGAGCTTCATCGGGGCAGAAATTATGCGGCCAAAAATACAGTAATCCCTCAGCGATGCAGCAGGTCCAGGAAAAGATTCAATCCCTCGCGTTTATCTGCAGTAAGTTCGTAGCTGATGTTTTCTGTATAATATTTCTTCAGGTCATAGTGTTCATAGCTGATGCCTGCTACCACTTCGTCTATCATCCCCACGCCATAGCCGTTTGCCTGGTTGAAGCTGCTGATAAACTCCAGGGGAAGGGGTTTATTGGCAATCCATGCGGCAAATACAAAGGGCAGGCTGGTCATTTTCCGCCAGGCAGAAGCAAGGTCGTAGTTATAGCTGAAGCGGCTGCGGTTTTCCAGCGCGCGGTCACCAATGATCACCCCGGCGGTAGTTCCGCCGATCTGGTGGATATAGTCTTTACCTGCGTCTTCAGTTTCTGGATGCACCTTCCAGAAATCGCGCATCAGCACACGCGCCAGGTTCACCGAGGTGCGGCTTTGGTAGTCCAGTAATACTTTCCTGACCTCGTTGATCGGCACCTGACTGAAAAGCGATACCGAAGCCACCTCTCCTTCCGCTCCGATGCAGTAGTCTGTAACGATGTGGTATTCCTTCATAGAAGGTATGATCGCTACAGGAACCAGTCCAACGTCAATTTCATCGTTCAGCAGTTTTTCGGCCACTAACGATGGATATTCTTCAATCAGTTCTATCTGGTCCAGCAGCAACTGCGATTTTTTTACACCATACAGTAATGGCCGCGTGTTTAAATAACTTACGGCGCCAACCCTAATCTTATCCAATTGAACTAATTTTGCATGCAAAGAAAACTGTTTTTACCGTGACGGCGTATAAGCGTCGTCAGCTTTACCCGGTTTCGAAAACAGATGCCTGCCGCCGCGAAAAACAGGATCCCGGCAGCGGCGGGCTCTAAAACAACTGCATTCATGGAACTTAACAGCCTCACCGCCATTTCGCCCGTTGACGGACGCTACCGCAAACAGTTATCGCACCTGGATGAATATTTCTCCGAATATGCTTTAATCAGGTACCGCGTTCTGGTTGAAGTGGAGTATTTCATATTCCTGTCAGAAAAAAAATTCTTTCGGCTTTCGGCCGCAGCAAAACGGCAACTGCGTGCGGTGGCCGCTGATTTTTCACTCGCCGATGCAGAACAGATAAAGCAGATAGAGTCTGTTACCAACCACGACGTGAAGGCTGTGGAGTATTTTCTGAAAGAGCAGCTCGAACGTTTGGGGATCGCAGATACAAAAGAATGGATCCATTTCGGATTGACCTCGCAGGACATCAACAATACCGCCGTGCCACTGAGCTGGAAACACGCGATGGAACACGAATGGCTGCCCGGGCTGATCAATCTGCAGCAGCTGCTTCACCGTATGGCTGTGGACTGGAAAAAAGTGTCGATGCTGGCGCGTACGCATGGACAGCCGGCCTCGCCTACCACGCTTGGCAAGGAGATCATGGTATTCTGTGAACGCCTCGAAAGCCAGGTACAGCTGTTTTCATATATTCCCTATTCCGCGAAATTCGGTGGTGCCACCGGCAATTTCAACGCGCACCAGGTTGCTTTCGGGAATAAAGACTGGGTGAAACTGGGGAATGAATTTGTGGAGCGTGTGCTCGGTCTCCAGCGGCAGCAGTTCACCACACAGATCGAACACTACGATAATCTCGCCGCTCAGTTCGATACCATAAAGCGGGTGAATACCATCCTGACCGACCTCTGTCGCGACATCTGGACCTATGTAAGTATGGATTATTTCAAGCAGCGGGTACGTAAAGGTGAAGTGGGGTCTTCGGCTATGCCGCATAAAGTGAACCCCATTGACTTTGAGAACGCGGAAGGAAACCTGGGTATGGCCAACGCGATGCTGGAGCACCTTTCCTCGAAATTACCGGTGAGCAGGCTGCAGCGTGACCTTACTGACTCTACCGTACTCAGGAATATCGGCGTTCCTGTTGCGCATACGATCCTCGCGTTCAGGTCCATTGAAAAAGGCCTGGGCAAACTGCTGCTGAACGCAGACAAGCTGAAAGCGGATCTGGAGAATAACTGGGCGGTAGTGGCGGAGGCGATCCAGACCGTTCTGCGAAGAGAAAATTACCCGAGTCCATACGAAGCATTAAAGGATCTTACCAGGGGTAATCACCGGATCGATAAAGAAGTTATTCATAAATTTATCGAAGGCCTGAAAGTATCTGCGGCCGTGAAAAAAGAACTGAAAAAAATTACTCCTTCAAATTATACCGGGGTCAATCCAAA
>DASVBM010000391.1:0-4630 GCA_036375835.1 Chitinophagaceae bacterium
AGCGCACATTACCAGGGAGGCGATAATCATCGACATTTCGTTCTGGCGGATCCCGATCAACAGGTCGCCAATCATCATCACCGCAAAGAAAATATAAGCGATCGTCAGCATGGGAGCTGACTTTCTGATCGTAGCGAATCCGAAGACGAATCCCAGTGCAAACTGCCTGCTGGCCCAGATTTCAATCAAAAAGTCAACGCCTTTCGCCTGGTAATCGACTGTGTCGAGCATCGCGGCCGGTGACACCCATAATGAGATACTCACTGCCAGTTCAAGCAGGGCAAAAATACCAGAGATGATCAGTGCCCATTTTGGTAATCGTGTTGGTTCCATTTGCTGGAATTTTTATTCATTTGAAATTCGTAAAGTAATTGCTTCGTAGCGCTTTTAGTCAGCCGGTTCCCAAAGCTCAATCTTGTTGCCTTCCGGGTCCAGGATGTGCACGAATTTGCCATAGTCATACGAGGCGATCTCGTCTACGATAGTGACTCCTTCTTTTTTTAATTCAGCTACCAGCGATTCCAGATTCTCTACCCGGTAATTGATCATAAATTCTTTGGTGGACGGCAGGAAATATTTTGTGGATTCCGGAAACGGTGTCCACTGGGTCTGCGCTTTCCTGGTGTTGTTGCTGTCCTCGTACCACTCGAAGGTGGCGCCATAGGGGTTTGTTTCCAGTCCCAGATTTTTCTTATACCATTCGGTGACTGCTTTTGGATCGCGGCATTTAAAAAAGATGCCTCCAATGCCTGTAACTTTTTTCATGCTGTTGTGTTTGGTGGGTGTAGTGTATTTATGGACGATAAAGCCCGTTAGAAAAGAGACGAAAACCAGGAAGAAGCGGATTCCAGTGTTTTTCATGACCAGGAATGTTTTGTTGACAGATCAGATACCCGTCGCTGGTGGTTGCTTAGCTTAACGCAGAATGAATACCGGTGCTTCGGAATGGGAAAGCCTGTCTGAAAGGTCATGCAGCGGTTCTGGTGGTATGTTTATTTCCGTTTGCGGCGCGTAAGCCACTGGCGATTTACTCGTCAATATAGCAAATTTTAACCGGCGGGCCTGAATTCATTAATTTCCTGCAGTTTGCAAAGCAACGATGCTGCACAGTGAACTGCACCGGGTGATAATCGGGTCTATCAGGCGGCGGTGGCGAGTTCTACCTGCGGTACCGGCTGCGGTTTCGGTTTTTGCTGGAACCTGAGTTCAACGTATTTATAAGTGAAAAGAGATACAACCTGTACCGTACTGAAGATGGCTGTCATGAAAGCCAGCTCAATGATCGACGTATGTTCCAGTTTGAGTACTTTAAAGAAAAGCAGGTCCCAAACCCGGATGATCACTATATGGGTGAGGTAATAAGAGAATGAAAGTTCACCCAGGAATCTCAGCCGCTGGTGGGCGAACAGTTTGGCAACGTAACCAGTCTCGGTCGAAAAGAACAGGATCACGATCGCGAACCAGAATGGCATCAGCCAGTGCCAGGTCACCGGGATATTTGCCAGTAGCCAGCCGGTCACTCCAAGGATCAGCAACTCGGTGATGGTTGCTGCAACCGGATGCATGCGCCGGTCGAATGTTTTAGCAAACAGGTAAGTGTACATGCCCAGCAGGAAACCAAACAGGCAGCGGATGAATCCGAAATCGTAAGTGTACTCGAGATTGCCATTAAATTTCCAGATGAACCAGGCCACGAATGGCAGTGCGAGGAGGCCCACCAGCCATAATTTTTTCCTGAATAAAATCAACGCAAGCGCCCAGGCTATATAGACGTAGAATTCCACACTTATGCTCCAACTGGGGAGATTCCAGCTGAGATGGTCGAACAATCCCATGGAATGAGTGAGTGTGAGGTTTCCGATAAAACTGGCGAATCCGCAGTTGTCAAATGGCGGAGTATTCAGCGGAACAAAAAAGCGATCCACAACGAAACGCGCCGTTTCGAAACAAAGAAACACCAGCAATGTAAAAACGTGCAGCGGGTAAATCCGCCGGAAGCGCTTGATTGCAAAACTCTTAGCGGAATGAACGTCGTTTATGCGGGAGAGGTAACTGTGGCTCATCACAAAACCGGAGAGCACGAAGAAAAAGTCCACTGCCATATATCCATGTGCCACCAGTTGGTTGCCGGCAAGCAATTTTGAATCGGGTATATGGAAGAATATGACCAGTATAGCCGCAAGTCCCCTGAAGGTGTCAATGGCACGAAATCGCATAAATGAATAGTTCCCGGATTAAAAACCATAAGATGTCAAAACACATACCATTGAAGTATTCCACAGTTTTTCAATCGAAGGTTCAGATGAAGTTGCCAGGCATCGGGAAGCGCGCCCGCTTACTGAGCGGAGCCGGGATATCAGTTCCTGGTGTTGGCTATATAGCATGTTGACGGAGATATAATTGGTTTAGTATTTGCCTTTCAGCATTTCGGGAACTTTTCTATCAACATGCGGACAAGAATCTTCAGAAAGGAAAAAAGGCTTGCTTATACATGCTGCGCGATACTGTTACTGCTGCTACTGTCGGTTGGTAGCTCAGCCCAGATCTGCCAGGGGAGTCTAGGAGACCCCATCATCGATATTACATTCGGAGCGGGCCCCAACCCGGGACCGCCACTCTCAGCCGCTACTACCAATTATACCTACGTTTCGAACGACTGTCCGAAAGACGGATACTATGCTGTCAGAAACAAGACTGAGTACTGTCATGATACAATGTGGTTCAATGTAACTGATCATACCGGTGATCCGAACGGGTACTTCATGCTGGTGAATGCGTCATTTCAACCCGGTAACTTTTATCTTGATACGGTAAGGAATCTCTGTGCGGGAAGTACTTACGAATTTGCTGCCTGGCTTATAAATGTCAGTAAACCGAAACTTTGCTGGGGCGCCACACAGATTATCGTACCGAATATCACCTTCCGGATAGAAAAAACCGATGGTAGTTTAGTGCAGGAATATAACACCGGTGATATTCCTGCTTCAGATCCGCCCCAGTGGAAACAGTACGGCTTTTTCTTCACCACGCCTTCGGGGGTAAACGAGGTCGTTCTTCGTATGGTGAACAATGCGCCAGGAGGCTGTGGTAACGACGTTGGGCTCGACGACATTACGTTCCGGCCCTGCGGCCCTCAGTTGAACGCCACCATCTCTGGAGTGGCCCGCAACTCCGACACGTTATGTGGCGGCACATCAAAAACTTATACATTCGTGGCGCAGACTTCCGGTGGATATACCAATCCGGTATACCAATGGCAGCAGAGCACCGACGGTAATACCTGGGTGGATATGCCCGGGCAAACATCTACAAGTACAACCGTCACATTCCCGGCAACTACGGCCGCGGGGAAATATTATTACCGGCTGCTTGCTGCAGAATCCGGAAATATGGGTTCACCGAATTGCCGTGTGGCTTCCCGGCCGGTAATCATAACGGTAACAGAAGTAAGGCAGGTTACTGCCAGTTCCAATTCCCCGGTTTGTACAGGCGGCAATATTACGTTGCAGGCGAGCGCCCAGGACCCGGTGCGATGGGAGGGACCCAATGGTTTTTCTGCTGACGGAGCTGCGGTGACCATCGCTAACGCAAAATCATCTAACGCAGGAGATTATTTAGCCGTTGTGCAAACCGGTGGCTGCAACTGGAGCGACACCGCTACCGTGGTGGTCAGCCCGGGCCCCGCAGTAACAGCTACACCCGCCAGCGTGGGGATTTGTGAAGGGGATAGCGTGGCGGTTTCGGCAAGCGGTGCTTCCAGCTATCAATGGCTGCCACCGACAGGAGTAGATCATCCCGACGCGGCACAGGTTATCATCCGGCCGCAGAATTCAACAACGTATTCTGTTATTGGTTCCGATGGAAGCAGCTGCAAAGACACCGCCTTTGTTTCCATACGTGTTCATCGCCGGCCGGTAGCCAATGCAGGTCCGGATGTGGCCGCGATGCAGGGAACACCCGTTCAGTTGAATGCTACCGCAACGGGCGATAGCCTGGACTATTACTGGACCCCGGCATACGCGATAGACAATCAAAATGTACTTCAACCTGTAGTGAATCCATCTACGGATACCTCTTACGTATTACACGTTACATCATTAGCAGGCTGCGGTGTTGATGAAGACACGGTGAAAGTTACCTTCTTCCGGGAATTGAAAATTCCGAATGCCTTTTCACCCAACGGTGATGGTGTAAATGACCGGTGGAATATCGCAGGCCTGAGTAGCTATCCCACGGGAGAGCTCACGTTGTTTGACCGTTACGGCCGTGAAGTGCTCCGTGCAAAGAATTTCCAGCCCTGGGATGGAACCCGCAATGGCATCCCGCTGCCAACCGGCGTATATTATTATGTGATCGATCTGAGGAATGGATCTCCGAAGTTTACCGGCAGTGTTTATATCGCACGATAATTACCTTCTCTATTTGTAGAAAAATTACACAGCGTTTTGATTTGCCCTAAAGCAATTCAGTATGGCCTGGATATTGCCCAGAGTGGTGTACACGATTGATTTTACTGTCGGTTAGCGCTTTATGCTTTCAAAACAAATCTGTAGCGCCGCTTTCATTTAAAATGGTGAAGTATTTGAAAAGTAAAATCATCCGCCGATCAACAATAAACAAGAGGAAATGA
>DASVBM010000200.1:0-5177 GCA_036375835.1 Chitinophagaceae bacterium
GAACTGGCTCACGGCGGTTTCGCTGCTTATCCCGGCCTTCAGGGTGTTGAGGGTATTCCGATTCTTCCGGCTGGTGCGCGGACTGAGGGGCATACGGCTCATCAGGGTGGTCTCTTCTGTGAACCGGAGTATGCGGGGACTGGCCGCGACGATGCGCCGGCGCGGTTTCGTGTATGTTTTCCTCCTGACGATGGTGGTGATCGCCGCGGGCGCGGCCGGTATGCTGGCACTGGAGAAAGGGTCGCCGGGATTCGAAAACTATGGGGTGGCGCTCTGGTGGACCGCTATGCGGGTGATCACCGCCGGAAGTGAATACTGGCCGCTGAGTGCGGAGGGACGGACACTGGCGTTCATTATCGCTGTGTATGGTTACGCGGTGTTCGGTTATGTTACCGCTACACTCGCAACATTCTTTATCGGCAGGGATGCGGAAGAGCGGGACACCCCGGTTGCGGGAGCCAGGCAGATCGAATCACTGGAAAAGCGCATCGATCAGCTGATCCGGCAACTGGAAGCGGGACAGCACCGGGACCAGGGTACTAACGATCCGCAGGGTTGACACGGCCGCGACATCCCTGAAGATTTTCTTTTTTCCTGATAAATTGTGTTTAGTCACGGGTTCGTCTTAATTTTTCGCTGATAATGCCTAAACACGAAGCTGCTTACAAATCTTTAAGCGAAGTACACGAGTCTATCGATCCATCGAAATCGCGGAAGCCCTGGCGGAGGATAGCCGCATTCTTTGGCCCGGCCTACCTGGTGAGCGTGGGCTATATGGACCCGGGAAACTGGGCTACCGACCTGGCAGGGGGCAGCCTGTTTGGCTATACGCTCATCTGGGTGCTGCTGATGAGTAACCTGATGGCACTATTGCTGCAGTCGCTCAGCGCAAGACTGGGCATTGTCCAGGGTCGTGACCTGGCGCAGTGCAACAGGGAGGTCTACCCGCGTAAAGTAAATTTCGTTTTGTACCTGCTGGCAGAGATCGCTATCGCAGCCTGCGACCTCGCTGAAGTGCTGGGCATGGCCATCGGCTTAAACCTCCTGCTGGGCATACCGATATTGTGGGGTGTGATCATTACTTTTCTGGACACGCTGCTGTTGCTTTACCTGCAGCGGCTGGGCATGCGCAAGATGGAAGCGTTCATCATCGCGCTGGTAGGCATCATCGGCGTCTGCTTCCTGCTGGAGATGATATTCGCGCAGCCATCGGCCAGCGAGATCGTGAAAGGCTTTGTACCCTCGATACCGGGCACCACCGCTTTATATATCGCTATCGGTATTATCGGTGCTACGGTGATGCCGCATAACCTTTACCTGCATTCCGCGCTGGTACAGACACGCAAAATCAAACGCGACGAGCAATCGGTATGGAAAGCGATCAAATACAGTATCATCGACAGCGCCATCGCGCTCAACCTGGCATTCTTCGTAAACGCGGCGATACTGATACTGGCGGCCTCGGTGTTTTTCAGTACCGGGGTGGGCGAGGTGGCAGCGTTGAAAGACGCCCACCAGCTACTCGCGCCATTACTGGGTAATGTGTGGGCTTCGCACCTGTTCGCGATAGCGCTGATCGCCGCCGGGCAAAGCTCAACTATTACGGGTACGCTGGCGGGCCAGATCGTGATGGAGGGATACCTGCGGCTGCGCATCAGTCCTGTGATGCGCCGACTGCTTACCCGTATGCTGGCGATCGTTCCTGCGGTGGTGATCATCATCGTTGCCGGAGAGGCGGTGATCGACTCAATGCTGGTCTTCAGCCAGGTGTTGCTGAGCATGCAGCTGGCCTTCGCGATCATTCCACTGATCCATTTCGTAAGTGATCGTAAAACTATGGGGAAGTTCGCTATTAAACCCGTGGTTAAAATACTGGCCTGGGTGATCGCGGCTATAATTGTTGTCCTGAACCTGAAGCTGGTGTACGAAAGCGGGCTTCAATGGATGGCCGCCACCGACAACATCATACTCAAAGCACTGGTAGTTGCGGGGGAACTGGGACTGGTGGCTTTACTGGTGATTACCTTTATACACCCGATCATCCAGAAACGCCGGGAAGACGATATCAGCGTACACAAAGAACTGCGTATGGAAACTTTAGAAACGGCTATATCCGAACCTTTCCGTTCGATCGCGCTGGCGCTGGACTATAGCGACCACGATCAGAAAGTGATCCGGTATGCTTTGCGCTTCGGAGACAGGAACACCGTTTACTCGCTGATCCATATTGTAGAAAGCGCGCAGGCGAGGGTGATGGAGGAGCAGGCGCAGGATTATGAAACGCGGCAGGACCAGGAGAGCCTGGACCGGTATGTTCAGTTTTTCAGTGAACGGGGATTACAGGCTAAAGGGATCCTTGGATTTAAAAATAAAGCCAATGCGATCGCGCGGATCGTGAAGGAAAATGAATGCGACCTGCTGATCATCGGCAGCCATGGCCATAAGACGTTCAAGGACTGGATATTCGGGCAGACCATCAATTCTGTGCGGCACCTGGTGGAGGTTCCGGTATTTATAGCCAGATAGCAGCGGAATAAGACAGGTAACAGAAAAACAGGAAACGTTCAATCAGAAACCGGAAGTGTCTGTCGCATTAATCATTATCTATAGATAAATGATATTGGGCGTTAACGAAAGATGCTCCTGGCGTTGGCATGACCAGCGCCTTTTCGTGCAATTTCAGTGTATCACTGACAACCCGCGACTTCCATTCCCGGCTGACCTTTGGCAGCATTTTAATCCCCTGGGCTCGCTATTTTCGCAACGCGGGAAGGAAAAGGTATGATGAACCGGTTTTTGTTAATGGTGTTGCTGCTTTTATGGATGGCCGGCGCGGATGGCCAGATCTGCAATGGCAGCCTCGGCGATCCAATCGTCAACATCAGCTTTGGGTCCGGTCCGAATCCCGGTGCGCCATTATCTGCCGCGACAACGAGCTACCAGTATCTTTCTTCCGATTGTCCCAACGACGGTTACTACACCATCACGAATTCCACCAGCAACTGTTTTGGTAATACCTGGCATTCCATCACGGATCATACCGGTAACGCGAACGGATATTTTATGCTGGTGAATGCTTCTCTTCAGCCCAGCGCGTTTTACCTGGATACGGTAAAGGGATTATGCGGCAATACCACCTATGAATTCGCAGCGTGGATACTGAACATCCTGAAGCCATCTTCCTGCAGCGGCGCGGGTATACGACCTAACCTCACTTTCCGTATTGAACGGACAGATGGCACGGTGGTGCAATCATACAACACGAACGAGATCCCCGCTACCGATGCACCGCAGTGGAAGCAATATGGATTTTTCTTTACCTCGCCGGCCAGCGCTTCTGAAGTGGTGTTGCGTATAGTAAATAACTCCCAGGGTGGATGTGGCAACGACCTTGCGCTGGATGATATTACTTTCCGGCCCTGCGGACCACAGATACATGCATCGATCGATGGCAGCGTTTCCATCACTGATTCTACCTGCGAAGGCACCCCGCGGACATTCTCTTTTTCGGGGAATATATCCAGCGGTTTTAACAGCCCGGTGATGCAATGGCAGCAAAGCTTTAATGGCAGCAGCTGGACGGATATCCCCGGGGCCACAGGTTCCGGTTATACCCGCTCATTTCCTGCAAATGCCGCTGCCGGCAATTACGCTTTCCGGCTGGCGGGCGCGGAAGCCGGAAACATCGGCTCGTCGCAGTGCAGGGTTTCTTCTTCACCGGTATTCATCAACGTGCATGCGAACCCATTGCCCGAGGCCGTCAGTAACAGCCCTGTCTGTGAAGGAAAGGAACTGAGGTTATCGGCTACTGCGAATAATGGCAGCTGGTCGGGTCCCAATGGTTTTGTCGCAGCAGGTACAAACATCGTGATCCCGGATGCGCAGTTATCGCATACCGGTAAATATTATTTCGCGGCTTTAAATGGCAGCTGCAGCCGCAATGATTCCTCCGATGTGTTGGTTAAGAAGAAGCCGTTGGTTAGTGCGGATAAAAGCAATATCCGGCTTTGTGAAGGGGATACAGCAGCGGTAGTCGTTACGGGTGCAGACAGTTACAGCTGGAGTCCCGCACAGGGTATGGCACTGGCTGAGCAGGGAATGTTAAATGTTTATTCAAGCGACACGACTGATTACCTGGTGATCGGTAACCAGGGCGGTTGTACCGACTCGGTGAACGTGCTGGTGAACGTGGTGGACAAACCCGGCGCGGAAGCAGGTGCCGACCGGCATGTTTCAGAAGGAAATACGGTGCAGCTTTCCGGTGTTGCGTGGGGGGATAATATTGAATACTTCTGGACCCCTGACTACCGTATTTCCGGAATTCAATCGCTGAACCCGGTAGTCAGCCCGCTTTTGGATACCAGCTATGTGTTGCACGTGGTTTCAAATGAAGGCTGCGGCTCGGCTACAGACAGCCTGCGTGTTCATGTTTTCAAAAATGTGAAGGTACCGAACGCTTTTTCTCCGAATGGAGACGGCATAAACGACCGATGGATGTTACGTGGTATCGAAACCTACCCTGGGGCAACGGTTAAGGTATTCGACCGTTTTGGCCGTGGTGTATTTGAATCGAACGGTTTCAGTTACTGGGACGGTTCGTTTCAAGGGAAGCCGCTCCCGGTGGGAACTTACTACTACGTCATCCGGTTAAGGGGTGAATTTCCTTTATTAAAAGGCTGGGTGGTTATTTTATAGAAGCCCTCGCGGGAAATTTCTATTTACAGGAAGTATGGGGCGCAGTTGTTCCCAGGATACGATTCAAAGTCAACACCATTTGCTTTAACGTTATTTATTATCTTCTTCGGTATCTTTGAAGACAATGGCGGGAAAAAACAAAAAGATGCAGGAGCAATTTCAACCGGTTCTCATATTGGACATGAGGACGAGTTTTACCTGCTCTTTCCAGGAATTCCTGCCTTTCTGCAACAAGTTGTATTACCTCAGCAGCTTCAAAGACTTTGGTCATTTTTCCCTGGCATAGATAACTTGCCGGGGTACGACGCTTCTCTCCATTTTTTCTATTGGTTCGCCTGTTGACGGGTGGTAATGTTGGTTGCTGCGGTTTGCCGGACGCGATCAGTTGCTTCAAGCCGGGCGAATTGCGTCTAATGTCTTAAGTTTTTTCATTATGACAAGGTCAAAAAGAAACTCATCTGTAACAGGAGTGATCCTCTCGT
>DASVBM010000179.1:0-2425 GCA_036375835.1 Chitinophagaceae bacterium
GGAGGCCGAAGGGCTGGTGAAGAAAGGGGTAAAGGAAGTGATGCTGATTGCCCAGGAACTCACTTATTACGGGCTGGATATTTATAAAAAGCGGGCGCTTGGTGACCTGATGAACCGCCTCGCCGATGTAGAGGGGCTGGAATGGATCAGGATGCATTATGCCTACCCGCACAAGTTCCCGCTCGAAATTCTCGACGTGATGCGGGAGCGGCCGAATATCTGCAATTACCTGGATATACCACTCCAGCATGCAAGCGACCGGATGCTGGAGGCAATGCGCAGGCAGATCACCCGTGCCGAAATGGAAGAACTGCTCGACGCGATCAGGGAAAAGGTTCCCGGCATCTGTCTCAGGACAACACTCATTGCCGGCTACCCGGGTGAAACGGCCGACGACGTGGAGGAGCTGAAATCTTTCCTGCAGGCGCAGCGCTTCGACCGGGTTGGGATATTCCCTTATAGTCATGAAGAAAACACACCTGCCTGGGAACTCGGCGACAACATTGCCGCTGACGAGAAAGAAAGCAGAGCCCGGGAGATCATGGAGGTGCAGCAGGAGATCAGCTACGAAAAGAACCAGGAAAAGATCGGTAATACCTACAAGGTGATCGTCGACAAAAGGGAAGCCGGCAGGTATCTCGGCCGTACCGAATTTGACTCGGTTGAGGTAGACAATGAAGTAGTGATTTCAACAAACAGGAAACTGCACCCCGGCGATTTCGTGCAGGTAAAGATCACGAAAGCTTACGACTACGATCTCGAAGGTGAACTGGCGGAGTAGATCGGCCGGTGATCACTGATCCCAATGGAAGTTGATGTCGAGTTTAATATCGGGATGCAGGCTTTTTTCAACCGGGCAACTCCGCGCGATACGGATCAACTGCGTTCTTTGTTCTTCCGAGGCTTTGCAGGATTTTGTAAAGTAAAGGTCTGCTTTGATGCCGGCGATTCTTCTCGGGGCATCGCTGCTCATTATCTTCAATAATTCGATTTTTGTACCCTCGAAATCGAGATTCATATCTGCGGCGCGAATGGCCATTGTAGTGATCATACAGCTTGCCAGCGAGGAAGCCATCAGGTCAGTAGGAGAGAACCTTGCTCCCTTTCCCATATTGTCAGTAGGCGCATCTGTTTCTATAACGGTTCCACTCTGGACGTGCTTCATTTCGGTTCTCAGGTCCCCTTTATAAATTACTTCACAAGTCATTGATATTATTTTTATATAAATTTACAGGCAACAAATTTAGCGCGGTGAAGAAGATCGTCTTATTAATAATTGCATTTTCTCCTTTATTATTATTTGCACAGAAACCAGATACCCGGGCACAGCGTAAAGCCGCACGGAAAGACAGGGTCCGGCAATTACAGAAACAGGCAGAGGAAGGGGCGATCGTCTTCGATAAGCAATTTGCTTTTGGAATCAAACTCAGTACAGATGGTTACGGGGGTTTCTTTGAGCTCGGAAAGATGAAGACGATGCAAAAAGCAAACCTGTACTGGCTTGAGCTGGGTGAGCGTAAACACGCGAAAGAAGAAAAACTGACCAAGACAGGTGGGTTCGGCTTCGCCGGCAACCCTTTTATCTTCGGCAAGATCAACAATTTTTATTATGCAAAGCTTGGTTTTGGCCAGCAGATCGTACTGGGAAATAAAGGAAACAAAAACGGCATTGCTGTATCTGCCATTTATGGCGGAGGATTCAGCGCGGGATTGCTGAAACCTTATTACCTGGAAATTGATGATCCCTGGACCAACAAGCCTCGCGACATCCGCTACCACGACACCACTGCTGCATATTTCCTTGACCCCGGAATCATCAATGGCGCCTCGGGTTTCGGAAAAGGCTGGGGGGAACTCAAGTTTGTTCCCGGGGTTCATTTAAGAACAGCTTTCCGCTTCGATTACGGCCGTTATAACGAGTTGCTCTCCGCCCTCGAAATAGGCCTCAACGCCGAATACTATACGCAGACCATGCCTATCATGCTGCAGAACAAGGAGAAGCGTTTCTTTTTCAACGCCTATTTTGCGTTAACGTTTGGTAAGCGAAACTAAGTTAAGTTTGCGGCGGATTTGATTACGGATGAGGCCCTGTTTCAGCCGTTATTACCCTTCAGCGGTCAGGTTGATCCGGCGCCGCTATCCAAACATACTTCAATGCAGGAACTACCTATTATAACACCCGTTGCAGAACAGAAGCCAAAGAAGCCTCACTGGCTGCGGGTCAAACTGCCCATCGGCGAAAGCTATCGCCACGTTCGCGGCCTGGTTGATACCCATAAACTGCACACCATCTGTGAAAGTGGTAATTGCCCTAATATGGGCGAATGCTGGGGCGAAGGCACCGCCACTTTCATGATCCTTGGCAACGTCTGCACGCGCAGCTGTGGATTCTGCGCAGTCGCCACCGGTAAACCCGATGCGGTAG
>DASVBM010000296.1:0-7343 GCA_036375835.1 Chitinophagaceae bacterium
GTTGGACGAGATGGTGAATACAGATGCACAGCTAAGGGAGAAAATGGCTTTATTCTGGCACGGGCATTTTGCCTGCAGGGACATCAACATCTTTTTCCAGCAATTACTTCTGCATCAGATCAGGCAGAATGCGCTTGGAAATTTCGGCGATCTACTGAGGACGGTGAGCAAGTCTGCTTCGATGCTTGGCTTCCTGAACAATCAGCAAAACCGGAAGCAGCATCCGAATGAAAACTTTGCCCGAGAGGTCATGGAACTTTTTACGATGGGCAGGGGCAACTACACCGAAACAGATATCAGGGAAGCGGCCCGTGCGTTCACCGGCTGGTCCTTTACCTTGCAGGGTGAATTCGTATTTCGCCGAAACCTGCATGATGCCGGCACAAAAACAGTCCTGGGAAGAACAGGAAACTTCGATGGAGACGATATACTGAACATATTACTGGAGAATAAACAGACCGCCAGGTACATCACCAGGAAGATCTATCGCCATTTTGTGAATGAACAGCAGCCGGATGAATCAAAAATCACCTGGCTGGCGGACCGCTTTTACCAGGGAAACTATAATATTTCTGCACTGATGAAGGACATTTTCACCAGTGACTGGTTTTACGATGAGCGGAATATCAGTGCAAACATCAAGAGCCCGGTCGAGTTACTCGTTGGCATCAGGCGGTTGTTACCGATGCAGCTCGAAACTGAAGAACTGCAGCTGTTAATTCAGCGGGCACTCGGGCAGGTATTATTCTACCCGCCGAATGTTGCCGGCTGGCCCGGCGGGAAAAACTGGATTGATAGCTCCTCGCTCATGCTGCGCCTTCGTATACCGCAGCTCATAAAAGACGATGACAGGATCGATATCAACCTGAAAGCAGATGACGACCAGCAGATGGGCATGAAAGACAACACCATTGATAACAAGCCATACGCCGGCAGAAACGGTTTGCAGGTGAAGGCGAACGTTGACTGGGAAACTTATGTTAAGCAGTTCGACGGGGTTCCCCGGAGCAATCTTTACGATGTGCTGGAGGCAGTCGTGCTGCAGACCAGGCCCGGATCGGTGAATGAGACAGCGGTTTCAACAATGGCAGATACAAGTTCCCGCGAGAATTATATCAAAACAGTCACAATTGCGCTGATGAGTACCCCGGAGTACCAGCTGAGGTAACAGGCAATTCAAATCCAAAATTTTTTATATGGTACAGATCAGAAGAAGAAGATTTTTACAGGTAGGCTCGCTGGCAACCGCTTCGCTGTTTGTTCCGAAATTTCTGAAGGCTTTCGAGGCAAAGGACAGCGCACCTGTACCGCCCGGCAATAAGGTGCTGGTAATTTTACAACTCAGTGGCGGCAACGATGGTCTCAACACGGTGATCCCGGTGCGCAACGATATTTACTATCGTGAGCGGCCGAAACTCGCAATTGAAAGGGAAAAATCGCTGATACTGACAGATGACGCAGGCCTCCACCCCGAACTGAAAGCACTCGCCGACCTTTACCATGAAGGGAACCTCGGTATCTTAAATTCCGTCGGATACCCCAACCCCGATCGCAGTCATTTTCGCAGCATGGATATCTGGCATTCCGCTGCAAACTCCGATGAATACCTGGATACCGGTTGGATCGGAAGGTATCTGGATGCACAATGCAGCGGATGCGACAGACCTACCCAGGCGGTAGAGGTGGATGATGTACTGAGTCTCGCCCTGAAAGGTGAACACGTAAAAGGTCTGGCATTCCGCGATCCCCGCAGGCTTTACAGCGTCAGCCACGAAAATTATTTTAAGTCGCTGGTGAAAGCGCACGATCAACACGATCACGAGCCTGTCGATTACTTATACAAAACGATGGCTGAAACCATCAGTAGTGCCGATTACATCTACAGGCAAAGCAGAATGGCCACCACTGCAACAGATTATCCGAAGACAATGCTGGGCAGTAATTTCCGGACGATGGCTTCCCTCATCTTTTCCGATATTGATACGAAGGTTTACTACGTAAGCCTCGGCAGTTTCGACACTCACGTGGGGCAGCAGGGCCAGCAACAGCGGCTCTTCAGGGAAATGAACGACGCGATCGCCGCCTTTACCCGCGACCTGAAAAGGAACAACCGCTTCCAGGACGTATTGATTATGACATTCAGCGAATTTGGAAGAAGAGTGGCGCAGAATGCGAGCGCCGGCACGGATCACGGCACTGCAAATAATATGTTTTTTATTGGGGGCGACCTAAAACAGAAGGGCATCATTAACCCCTTTCCGGATCTGACCGATCTGCAGGATGGAGATCTGAAATACAAAGTCGATTTTAAAGATGTGTATGCTACCGTTCTGAATCGTTGGCTGGGCGCAGACGACAAACAGGTGCTGGGGCGACAATACCAATACCTGTACTAAAAAACACGTGCCAGGGGTCACTTCCGGAACAATTAGCTCTACTGCATCGATGATCCTCGTGCAAACGCTGTTGTATAACGAATTCTGCCTTACATTTACCGATAACTTTGTATATGGTGTTACATTCAATGACAGGTTACGGAAGGGCAGAACAGACGATCGGCGGCAAGACCTTCCTGGTGGAAGTCAGGTCGCTGAATGGAAAACAGTTTGACCTGCGTATCACCATCCCCCCTCTTTTAAAGCCCTATGAATTTGAGATCCGGAATATGCTCAGCGAAACGCTGATACGGGGCAGTGTGGAATGCGTGATAACATTGAAACAGAATGGTGCGGCCAAACCCGTTTCCATCAACAGTGAACTGGCAAAAGCCTATTATAAACCCGTTGCTGACCTGGCAAACGAGCTGAACCTAGATACCGCTTCAATCCTAAGCACTTTACTAAAACTGCCTGAAGTTATCATACCGACCACTGAAGTGCTGAGTGACGATGAATGGAACCTGTTCGAAAAAGTGCTGCGTGAAGCTCTGGCCCTGCTGGTGCAACACCGTCAGGAAGAAGGCAAATCACTTTCACGGGACCTGCTTTCACGGATCGATAAGATCGCCGAGCTGCAGGAAGACATCCGTAGGATAGAGCCCGCCCGTCGCAGCAAGATCCGGGAAGGGCTTGTGAAAGTGATCGAAGAAAACGTCGGAAAGGAAAACTATGATCCTAACCGGCTTGAACAGGAACTGATATATTATATCGAAAAGATTGACATCAGCGAGGAGCAGGTCAGGCTTAAAAATCACTGTGATTATTTCCGGCAGATCATGAAAGAGCAGGACGCATCAAAGGGAAAAAAGCTGTCTTTTATCCTCCAGGAAATCGGCCGGGAAATCAACACCACGGGTTCCAAGGCCTACGACTCTGAAGTTCAGCGCAGCGTGGTGCTCATGAAGGATGAACTTGAAAAGGCGAAAGAACAGGTGCTAAACGTTTTATAGAATATTTTTGCTGCATGAAGCTCACCGGTTTTTGCTGTATTGTTCTGTTGCTCATCGCCACAGGCTGCTCCACTAACGCCGTCTATGAAAAGATGGCTTTCTTCCCCGCTCAGGAATGGATAAGTGGCCGGCCGGAATCTTTTAAATTCGAGATCACCGATACTGCCTCCTCCTATCGGCTTTACCTGGTGTTAAGACATACAGATGCTTATCGCTGGAAGAACATCTGGATAAACCTCGGTTTCAGAACACCCGACAGCAGCTATACAGTGAGAAGGGAGTTTACCCTTGCAGACAACGAAAAATGGTTTGGAACCACAATGGACGATATTGTTGAACAAAGAATTCCCTTCACGCCCAACAATGCTCCTGTACAACTGAAGAAAGGCAGCTACACGTTCACACTGCAACACGTAATGCGTGAAGACCCGCTGCAGCACGTTCTGAATGCGGGCGTACGCGTAGAAAAGGTAAAATAATGAACCCCCAGAAACGAAAACGCCTTGCCCTGATCACCATCGTGTACTGGTTTCTGCTGTTATATGTGGTCGCGGCGCTGATCTTCTGGTATATCTCCCTGCACCGCCAGAACAATACCATTACCCGGCTGAGACTCGATGCGATTGAAAAAAACGATCCGGCATTTTCGCAGAAAACCTGGAAGGTAAACGACGACCAACGGCGCAAAGAAGCACAATACATTGGCGAAGGCGCAATGTTCTTCGTGCTGATAATGGTGGGCGCCGTATTTGTTTACCGTGCTACACGGAGGCAGTTGAGGCTCTCCCAGCAACAGGAAAACTTTATGATGGCTGTGACTCACGAACTGAAAACGCCCATAGCGGTCACACAGCTGAACCTCGAAACACTGCTGCGCAGGCAGCTGGACGAAGACACCCGCGACAGACTCATCAGGCACACCTTACAGGAGGCGGTAAGACTCAACCAGCTTTCGAATAATATCCTGCTTGCCGCACAGCTGGAAGGGGGCAGGTACGCGGGTTACCAGCAGGAACTCAATCTCAGCGAGGTGGCTATGGAATCGATTAAGGAACATACTGATCGCTACCCCCTTCGCCATATCACCTCGCTGGTGCAGCCTGAAATCTTCATCCTTGGCGAACAGTTGCTGCTGAAGATGCTGATCAATAATCTGATTGAGAATGCATTGAAATATTCGCCCAAAGACAGGCAGGTGCGCGTGGAACTTCATGATGACCGGGGCGAAGTCAGACTGTCGGTGGCCGATGAGGGAGCCGGGATTCCAGCGAAAGAGAAAAAGAAAATATTCAGGAAATTTTACCGGGTGGGTGATGAGAACACGCGTAAGGCGCACGGAACCGGCCTGGGATTATTCCTGAGCAAGCGCATCGCCGCCGCGCACAAAGCCACAATACACGTCAGGGATAATCGCCCCCAAGGCAGTATTTTTACAGTAACATTCAAACAATGAAAGAAAACAGCAAAGGTTCGATACTTATTGCTGAAGACGAACAGCATCTTCATGAAACCCTCCGGCTGAACCTGGAACTGGAAGGCTACGAGGTGAGTTCGGCATATGACGGAAGCGAGGCCCTCAAAGCCGTTCAAAACGAATATTTCGATCTCATCATTATGGACATCATGCTGCCGGAAATTGATGGTATCTCCGTCACCGAAAGCATCCGCATCAAAAACATTGAAGTACCTATACTAATACTTAGTGCAAAGAACACAAGCGCCGACAAAGTACTCGGGCTGAGGAAAGGAGCGGACGATTACCTGACCAAACCTTTTAACCTGGAAGAACTCCTGCTGCGGGTGGAAAAGCTGATCCTGAAAAACAAAAAAATGCAGGTTCAGGAAAAGATCGGCGATACCTACAGCTTCGGCAATAACAAAATCGATTTCAAGGCTCAGGAAGCTGTCACTTACACCGGCAACACCGTCCAGCTGAGCCGGAAAGAGGCTATGCTGCTGAAACTGCTGATCGAAAACAAAGGCGAGGTGGTTACCAGAGAAAAAATCCTGCAGGTAGTATGGGGATATAATGTCTACCCGGCCACACGCACAATCGACAATTTCATTCTCAGCTTCCGGAAATATTTTGAAGAGGACAGCCGCAACCCCCGCTTCTTCCATTCGGTACGCGGTGTTGGATACAAGTATACCGACTAAACCAACGCCCGCTCCAGCTTTTCCAGTATCTCTTTCCGGCTTGTTGAAGCAATGGGCGTATATAATATGGTATTACAGTCCTGGATCACCTGCAGTAACAGGTCATTATTACCCTGGTTGTATTGCAGCATCTGCCGCGAAAGTTCAGAAGCGTTACTGTAAAACTCAGTATCATCCTGCAGTAACCGCAATTCGTTGATCCTGTCCAGGTAATTAATGGCAACCGGGTTCTTGACTGCCACTGGCTCCTGCTGTGTTGCCACTACCGCTACTCTGGGCTTCCGCGGCCTCATCCAAAGTACCACAGCCGCAACCAGGAAAACCAGGGGAAGGAGAAACAACAGATAGCGTATATCCCAGTCACTTACCGAATCGGTCACCGGTGCGATGATTGTCGATCTGACCGCTGGAGTAACTGTGAGCTGAAGTGGTTTACTGCTGACCGTTTTATAGATTCCCTTTACCGGGTCAAAAAATGAAAGGTTTACTGCGGCAAGTCTGATCACACCGGTGCGGTTCACCTCGAAGGGTATTTCGTAAATTTTCCTTCCGCTCAAGGGGAAACTCAGCTTGTCTAACTCGTCTTTTTCGGTTGCATCAAAATGATAGATCTCCGAAGGCCAGTTGATCTGTGGTTCTTTAACTGACTTAAAATTCCCGCTGCCGGCCACCGTTACAACCAGTGCATTCGTTTCATTCGCGGCAATCGTATCCTTTTGCAGACTGGCAAATATTTCGAAGTTCCCGACAGTTGCAGCGGTCTTTTTGCCCGGAAGCGGCATCACTTCAATCGTAAATGGCTCTGTGGAAAGATTCAGGTCGAAAGCCTCCCCTGCATCGAGTCCGTAGTACAGTTTCCGCAGATCGCTGGTATTTGAGATAAAAGTCACCGTGTTATCTACCGATGCTGCACCAACGGTAATAACTCCCGGCTGCAAAGGAAACAACTGCACTTTCCGGAACAGATAGCTGGTATATTTCTTTCCATTCACCACCTCGGATTCCGGCTTCAGCTCATTGGTGGTCATTTCACTGACGCTGCAACCGGTGAAACCGGGTTGTTTTACTACCCTCGAATTCGAACGCAGCCGGGTATATAGCTTATAGGTGACCAATACCGGCTCGCCCACATAACATTTCTTTTTGCTTGCAACGGCGCGCACCAGCAGGTTGGAACGGATCTTCTGCAGTGGATCTTCCCCCGGTTTCAGTAAATATTCTTTGTAGTCGTCTTCGCCTGTTTCATTCATGGAAAAAACGGTTGCCTGCTGTCCGCCGGAAGCACCGGGAACGCCGGCAACATGCGCCTGGTTTTTTACCAGCACCTGGACGCCTTTGCAGGTATAAGTCTTACCATTTACCGCAATGGTGGTGGATGGGATCACCAGTTTACCTGCTTTCATTGGCGACAGCAGGTAAGTGTAGCTCGTTGATGCGCTGCTCTTTCCGTTGAGGGTGTAGTTTGTACTGCTGATCACCGGTCCCGACATCACCGTCCAGTTGCTGAAATAGGGTGGCTGAAAATCAGATGCGCGGTCAGTGCCGGAGATCAGGTACCGCACCTCAACCTCGTCTCGCCTGCCGATTTCCCGGGCGTTTACGGATACATCGAACTGCACCTGGGCGCTCACTGCATTTCCCAGCACCAGTAACATAGACAGCAAGTATTTCAGCTTCAGATTCATGCGTGTACAAATGTAAACACAAGGCTGGCTGCACGACCGCAAATCAGCTATAACGGTTGTTAAAGATTTCGGCTTTTAACTTATGTTTGCTTCAAACTTGCTGCATGTCGCTG
>DASVBM010000313.1:0-2674 GCA_036375835.1 Chitinophagaceae bacterium
GCGAGAGACCCCGGGGTGACATCGGTCGCCTTTGCGTCCTTTGCGATAGTCTTTTGCGTCCTTTGCGATACTACTCGTTCCTGCAAATAAAAAAGGGCCGCAACGCGGCCCTCAATCTATTAATACAGTTATAACGGCTGATCAGGCGCCAAAACTTTCTCCCGGCAAATCACGATTTCTTCTGCACGTTCACGGCATTGTCACCTTTTACCGTACGCTGCAGGTCAAAGCTCACCTTGTCTCCTTCTTTGAGATCCGGGTAGGCGGCGTTGATATGCACGAATACCGACTTCTGAGAAGCCAGGTCACGGATAAAACCATAACCTTTTGCGTGGTTGAACATACTGATCACCCCATTGCGGCGGGCGTCTTCCTCAGCAGCGGCATGGCTCTTCCGGATATCCAGCTCGATCTCGTGATGGGATATTTCTTTTTTGGTTTTGGGATCCGGCGGCGTGGAAGTAAAATTCCCGTCCTCGTCCACGTACACCATCATCTCTTCCAGGGACGCGCCCTTCTTCGCGTTGGCTTTACGCTCTTCGCGTTTCTCCGCCTTCTCCTGGCGCTTTTCCAGTTTCTTTTTTTCCTTGTCTCTCTTGCTGAATGTTGCTTTTGACTTGGCCATATTTACCGCTACCGTTTATTTTGTTGAAGGGATAACAAAGTTACCCCGAAAATTATCGTTGCATGAAGGTTCTGCCCCTTCTTCCTCCACCGCTTCTCAACGCTGATGGTGGTATCGTGGGCCTTGGCGGCAGTGCCAGCCCCGGGTTGCTCATCGGATAAGGATGATCGCTCACTACCGGGATCTCCAGGGTAGTGAGTTTCTGGATGTCCCTCAGGTACATCTTCTCCTCCATCGCGCAGAAGGATATCGCCTTGCCTTCCTCACCGGCACGACCCGTCCGGCCGATACGGTGAACATAAGTCTCAGGGATATTCGGGATATCGAAATTGATCACATGGCTCAGCCTGTCAATATCAATACCGCGTGCCGCGATATCGGTTGCCACCAGCACCCTTAATTTCTTGTTGCGGAAGTTCTCCAGCGCCGCTTGCCTGGCATTCTGTGACTTATTACCGTGGATCGCCTGTGCCTGTATATTCTCGCGCACCAGGTGCTTGCAGAGTTTGTCTGCTCCGTGCTTTGTCTGCGTGAATATCAATGCTGTTTCAATGCCATTGTCGCGCAGGATGTGCAGCAACAAAGGGATCTTGTTTTGCTTTTCCACGAAGTACACCGCCTGGTCGATCTTTTCCGCAGTGGAGGAAACAGGCGTCACCTCAACTTTCACCGGCCGGTGTAACAGCATCTGTGACAGTCGCTGTATCTCCGGTGGCATTGTTGCCGAAAAGAAAAGCGTTTGCTTTTTCTCCGGCAGGCGTGCGATCACCTTCTTCACATCCGTGATGAAACCCATATCCAGCATCCGGTCGGCCTCATCCAGAACGAACATCTGGATCTGGTCCAGCGAGATATGCCGCTGGTTCATCAGGTCGAGTAACCGGCCTGGTGTCGCAACCAGGATGTCAATTCCTTTCCTCAGCCTGCTGACCTGGTGGTGTTGAGAAACCCCTCCGAAAACGACGGTATGTTTCAACGGCAGGTTGCGGCCATATTCCTTAAAACTGTCTTCTATCTGGATTGCCAGTTCGCGTGTAGGCGTCAGCACGAGGGCCTTGATGCCCGGCGCCATATTGCCTTTCAACTGTTGCTGGTAAAGCAGCTGTAATACCGGGATGGCAAAAGCCGCTGTTTTTCCGGTACCTGTCTGCGCGCATCCTAAAACGTCACGGCCCTGCAGCGCAACGGGAATTGCCTGTTGCTGTATGGGCGTAGGGGTTGTATAACCCTGTGATTGCAATGCCTTTAGGATGGGTGCAATCACATCTAATTGCTCAAATTTCAAAATAATCGATTGATTATGCTTACGTAATTACAACCTTACAAATTGTATGAAAGATTGGTTGTTAATATCTGTTCATCTGTATGACTTGATGAACTTTGTGGAGTAGGAACTCAGTAGAACTTCTAGTCAGTTACAGGGATAAATATTGAATAACGGACACGAAGGTAAGGTTTTTTGAGGAAACGGGTTGTTAATTACTGATATGAAGGGGCAGACAGCATCCGAAGTAACCAAATGCCCGGGGATCTTTTCCCCTGATCCTCGTCGTGCCGCTGCCATAAACCAGGTCCCGCGGCAACAAGCATTCATATCTCCAAAATCTTTGTCGCGCCATCCGCCATAAGCCATTCGCCATAAGCTATCTGCCATCCGCCATAAAAAAAACCGCATCGCTGCGGTTTGCTTAATCAATACTTCACACAGTCCAGACTTACATCCCCTGCCGCTGCTTCCATTCGTACACCTTAGGAAACGCAATATGAAACCAGGCGGTGAACTTCGCCGGTTCAATTTTTAACGACTCGACAATCTCTTCCATCGTGGCGAAACGATAATCCATTACTTCTGCCGGGTCAGGCCTGATCTCCGCGTCGTATCTCCCCACGAACACATGATCGAATTCGTACTCGGTCAGCCCGTTACCAAAGGACGCTTTGTATACAAAGTCAAACACCTTGGTGATAGGTGTTTCAAATCCCAGTTCTTCCCGCAGCCGGCGCGAAGCAGCGTCTATGTCCGACTCTCCGGGCCTCGGGTGACTGCAA
>DASVBM010000289.1:0-7557 GCA_036375835.1 Chitinophagaceae bacterium
GTTGGAAAGGTTGTTCCAGTTACGGGCCAGTAAGCCGTAGGTGAACTTCTTCCATTTGCTCACATCGCCTTTGTAAGTATAATCACCCAGTGCGAGTGTGTTGGGCTGGCTGGCAGCCACGTCCAGGTACTGGATCGCAAGGCGGCAGAGTGAATCGATGCCGGCATAGATCACATCCTGTGTATCATACTTGAAGTAGTAAGTATTTTCCTTGAACGCTTCCCTGAAGATTATTTCTCCATGGTAATTGGTTGCCAGCTGGAACATCAGTGCCTTGAGTGCATAGGCCGCGCCAACGTAATCGTTCTGGCCTGTTTTTTTACCCTTGTCAATGATATAGTCGAGATTCTTGCCAAGTCCATAATAGGTCTGGCGCCAGATATCCCCGGAGACGTCGCTGCCGAAAACATAACCGTGACGGTCCCAGGTGTCGTTATTGCCATTAGAAGATGTGAGCCAGTTCTGGATATATTTCCCAAGGTATCTTGAATCGTACTGTACGCCGCGTGGTATACCGGCGAGCATGGCCGGGAATACAGAGCTCACCGAAGGCTCCTGCGGGGTATCGGGATCGGAGTTCACATCCAGGAATTTTTTACAACCCGTCGATGATATCAACAGCGTTGCAATCAGTCCGGTTGCTATGATTTTGATTTTCATATAATAATTCGTTTTGCGATTAGAATTGTGCTTTCAGACCTATGTTAACGCCTCTCGGGGTAGGAATCGCACCAAAGTCGATACCCTGTCCGCCGAAACCTCTCGTGCTGCCCGCATTCAGGCCGTTCACGTTCGGATCAACGCCTGAATAGTTGGTAATCATGAAAAGGTCTGTTCCTGTTACGAACAACGACAGTTGTTTGAATACGCGTTGTCTTTTGATCAGGCTTTCCGGCAGGCGGTATGCAAGCGTGATGTCTCTCAGCCTGATCCAGTCAACCTCTTCAACAAAATCGCCTTCCGCGAAGATTCCATTGTAATAATCGTTACGCAGGTATGGAGTGATGGCAATCGTGTTCTTTGTTGGTGTCGCCGTATTCTCCAGTCCATCCAGCAGCACACCTTCGATCACCCGGGGCGTTTCACGGTCCAGCGTGTTTACACTGGTACCCATCAGGCGCATCATCAGTTCATTGGCGTTGAAGATATCACCGCCTTTGCGGATGTCGAGGTTGAACGAAAGATTCCAGTCTTTAAGGATGGTAAAGCTGTTGATCAGTCCGATCCTGAAGTCGGGGTTACGATCACCTACGTTCTGGAAAGATGCATCTGTAATCGGCAAACCGGAAGTAGGGGAGATCAGGAGCTGGCCCGCATCATTCTTGCGGAACGTGGTTCCCGAAAGGTTACCCAGCGAAGCGCCAACAGACACCTGTGAACGCAGGTTACCAAACAGCCAGGTGTCAGAATCATAGTACAGTGGAAGATCTGCAGGCATTTTCTCCACAACTACCTTGTTCTTGTCGAAGTTCAGCGTGATATCCCAGTTGAAGTTTTTATTTCTTACTGGATTTCCAGTGAGTTGCAGTTCTATACCTTTCGCGGAAAGTTCACCACCGTTGATATACTTCAGTACGAAACCGGTACCGTAGCTCAGGCGGTTTGAAATGATCAGGTCTTTTACGCGGTTGTTGAACCATGCGAAGTCAATTCCGAAACGGTTCTTGAAGAACTTCAACTCGGTACCAAGTTCGAGGTTCTTCGACATCTCAGGTTTCAGGTTGAAGTTGTTTCCTGTTACACCGAGCGCATAACCACCTCCGGTAGTGATCTGGCTGCCGAACGAATAGTCAATTGCATAAGGTACTACCGGGCCTTTACCTACGCTGGCAAATGAAGCACGCAGTTTACCGTAACTTAACCAGTCGAGGTTCAGGTTCTTGATTGGGTTCAGGTCAGAGAAGATGAAACTCGCAGACGCGGAACCGTAACTGTAGAACGGATATTTTTCGGTGAACCTCGAAGTCAGAGTTGATGTGCCCTCATTGGTACCGGATAACGAAATGTAAAGGATATTATTAAATCCGAATGTATAGTTGCCGTAGAAACGAACTTTCCTCGTATTCTCGTTTGTGAGTTTTGCGTCCCTTGATGTCGGATCGGTATTGTTGATAGAGATGAAATCCTGCTCATAGAAACGCTCACCTCTCTGTGAAGTGATCTCACGTTTGTTGTCTTCGAAATAGAAGCCGGCTACAAGCGTGTTGCTGAACTTGTTCGCAAATGTCTTTCGGAAAGTGGCACGGAATGTTCCATTCAGCCCGCGATAGATCTGCTCATACGTACTGAGAAATCCCTTGGTCGCAAAACCCCATCTTGACAGCGGGTGCGTCATGTAGAGACCCGAAGCACTGAATGCATCGATGCCAACAATAGTAGTCAGGTTCAGCCACCTGGCCGGGTCATAACCGAGGTTGATATTACCGGTTACACGGTCTGATTTGTCCTTCGATTTGTTTTTGTTGACGTCCCAGAAAGGATTATCCAGTTCGGAAGTCAGATCCTGCACACCGCCTGATACCGGGAGATTGGTACGGATGACTTTCCTCGTTCCATCTGCATTCTGGAAATCGCTGGCGTCCACATCTACCGGCCAGTTGATGAGGTTAGGGTAGTAGGTGCCGGCACCTTTAGGCGACTTGTCATTATCACTGGTGAAATAACCCCAGCTTGATGATACATTGAGTTTCTTACCCAGCTTGGCGGAACCGGTGAGCCTCAATGTTACCCTGTCGTAATCGGTATTTGGAACAACACCCTGCTGGTCTACCACACCGGCTGAGAAGCGGAAGGTTGCGTCTGCAGAGCCTGCTTCCAGGCTTATGTTGTGTTGCTGTGTTCTGCCTGTCTGGAAGAAATTCTCCAGGTTATTGTAGATCGGCGTACCTGCCGGGTATTTCGGTCCAAACATCCTGAAACCATAAGTGGTACTGTAAGCGTTGGGATCGTAGATACCATTGGTACCACGGCTGTAGACGGTCTGGATTTCCGGGAAGCGATACACTTTGTCCCAACGGAATGAATTATCGTAAGAAACCCTTACTCTTCCGGGAGCACCTTTCTTGGTGGTGATAATGATCGCACCAGAGGCGCCATCTGATCCGTAGAGCGCAGTTGCCTCAGGACCTTTCAGGATAGTGATGGATTCGATATCTGCAGGGTTGATGTCTGCAATGCGGTTGGTGTAATCACTGTTACGATTGGCAAAACCAACGCCGCCGGGGTTGGAAGAAGCTACCAGCGATTCCTGGCTGAGGGCGCTGTTATCCAATGGCACCCCATCTACCACGAAAAGCGGCTGGTTGTTACCTGCGATGGAAGAACCACCCCTTAAAATGATCTGCGCGCTCGCACCCGGAAGACCTGAGGTAGACGTAACGGAAAGACCCGGAACCCTTCCTGCAAGTGCGTTCAGGAAGTTCTCACGGCGTGTTTGTGAAACTTCGTCGCCCGCAACCACCGGGGCCTGGTAAGGAAGCTCACGCTTGCTTTGCTGCCGGCCATAAGCGGTAACAACTACGTTTCCCACTTCCTTGTCAGCTTCGACAAGCCGGACACTGATGGTACGTTCATCGCCTACAACCACGTCTTTTGCAGCATAGCCCACATAATTGAAACGAAGAATGTTTCCTTTAGTGGCCTGGATGCTGTAGCTGCCGGCGCTGTTGGTAATTACTTTTTTGTTCGTGGCGAGGTTGGTGACGGTTACGCCAACCAGTGGATTGTTGCTATCATCCGCCAGTACGGTACCGGTTACGGTTCGTTCCTGGGCATATGACAGAGAGGAGTAAAGCAATAGCAGCAGCATGGCTGCAATAGAGCAAGCTAGTCGTCTCATATCAGGTTGTTTGGTTTGAATTAAAACATTAGTCCTGTTATTTCTGCATAAAACCGCATAAGCATTTCGATTCACGCAGAAATATGAAATCAAAACTATGTTAAATACCTTAACAAATAAATAGATTTTTACGGATGTACCATGCACTTTTTCCTGCCTGTGAAATGCGGTGGATAAGTTATGGATAATAGATGCAGCGTTATCCAATCGGCCTTTGTCGCTAGAGCAGATTCACTCTTCCCTGATAGGATTGCAGCAAGGGATCGCCGGGTTCCAGTTCGGTGATCAGGTGGTCCAGTTCGTTCAATCCGCAAACGCTGAAACGCTGCCGTGTATTGAGTTTCTCGGAAATCGCCAGCGACACCTTCAATCCCGCAGATTCCAGCATCGCCTTCTTCACTTCGATCACTTCCCATTCCATATCCGAAACCCCATCTACGTCTATGCTGTTAGTGCCCAGGAAACAGATGTCCGCACGTATATCTGCCAGTTTGCGCACTACTTCAGCGCCCACCGCCATCTGAGCCCCCTTTGAAAGTCTGGTGCCCAGGAACATCACCTCGCTGTTCGGATGGTTCAGCAATTCCAGCGCGATCGGTACACTGACCGTGATGAAGGTGGCGTTGAGTTCCAGGGGCAGGGTAGTAACCAGTTCGCGGATGGTTGTGCCACCCGATAAAAGTACCACCATACCATCCCTGATCAGGTTAATGGCTTTGCGGGCTATAGCACGCTTTTCCTTATGCGAATAAATGCTCTGGTTCTGCAGTGTAAAATGAAAGCCGGTGGAAAGTGCGCCACCATGCACCTTCAGTAGTTTGCCCTGCTCCGACAATTCGTTCAGGTCCCGCCGCACCGTGTCTTCCGACACATTCAGCTGGGTGCTGAGGTCGGAGGATAATACCTTATTGTGGATGTTGAGTTGCTGGGTAATGTATGCCTGTCTTTCCTTTTTGAGCATAGTGGTAATCTTGGGAACTGAAAGTTAACGAGTTTTTCCACTTAACAAAGCAAAACCCGCAACGATCCCGCAAAATACCGCAGAGAAGAAGATGGGCTATCGCTTCAATAGCTCCTGCCAGCTGCGCGGCCGGCGGCTTTCAAGCCAGCGGAACCCTTTCAGCCTGAGTTCGGTGTGATTCACCTGCTGCATCGGGTAGGTGGTGCCCTTCAGGTCATTGCGGAACACTACTTTATGAGGTTCGCGATTTTCAAAATACATGTCGATCACGTCGGAGGTGGACTTGTTTACGCCTATAAAAGCGCTGTCCTCGTCCACTACATAGTAGACACTCTCAGCAGCGCCGCGTGCACGCAGGTAATCGATATTGCCCTCTTGAAAATAACCGTTGATCGTGCGGCCCTTCACCTGGTTGAAATAATCACCCTTCACCTTGCTCACTGCCAGGCCGTTTTCGAACACATATAACCGCTCTGGTTTCTTTTTCATCGTGAACAGGTAGATCGTATCGCCGGTTACCTGGTTTTCATTCATCCAGATCGCCGGGTTGCGGAATAAACGGAAAGTTGAGTCCTGGAATGAATAAAATAAGCTGTCGCCCACCGCCTGCATCGAATCGCTGTAAATGCGCACATTGAAATAAGCTTCAAAAAACCGGTCCGAGCTGGTGTCTTTTTTCTGAATATCCAGCACCGATGCCAGGTAAGCGGAGTCGCGGATCACAGGTATCGGTCTTTCTCTCCGCAACGCGCTCAGTCTAGCTGAATAAAATGTATCGGCGGCGATGAACAACGAGTCGCGCTCCTGTTCTACCAGCATCACGGGTTTCAGCGAAGCAAGAAATGACTTGGCGTTCCGGTTGAACTTGATATCACCCGCGAAAATCGTTGTGCGGTTGTCTGACGAATCTTTTGTGGTATAAATGGCATCCCCCTGCGCCTGGCCGAATCCTGACCTGTCATCAAAAGCGATATTGTCTGCAACCAGTTCGGATTCTTTGTCTGCAACAGAAGTCCGGTTGCTGAAGATGGCTTTCCGGTTTTTCTGGTCGTAATAACCTTCCCTCGTTTTGATCACCCTGTCTTTGCTGGTGATAACGGTATAGGCAACAAACCGCGCCACCGCAGTCTCCATATTATATAACAGCGTATCGGTAGTGACGCGATACTCGGGATCCACGAGCACAACATTTTTCCGGAACTGCGCGTCGCGTGTATCGCCATAATAAGTTCCTTCCGATGAAGTGAGAACGGATTTGCCGGTGACTACTTTTCCACCCTTGAAGTATTGCCCGATCTTGGTGCTGATCTCATATTCAAGCTCGTTGGTGGTGAGTGTACTCTTGCCGTCTGTCAGTCGCACGTTATTGCGCAGGTAAGCTTTTCTTTCTTTGCCTACATACCGCATATAATCTGAATAGGTATGAACGCTGTCGGCATCATTGATGTGAACATGTCCAAACGCTTCCACTACGTTCTGTTGCTGGTTCAATACCGCGCTGTCGCAATAAAATAATGTATTCTCTTTTTTGAGCTGTACGTCGCCGGCCAGCGAGATAAAATTCGCTGAATCCTTTTTTTCGAAATTATACCGTTTTGCCGCGATGATCTGCAGAATGGAAGTTGCAGCCGCGGTATCAGCGGTAATCACTGTCTGCGCGGCGGTTCTTGCAGCAGGCAGCAGTGTTAACAGCACCAGCAGGTATTTAAGATATTTCTTGCGCATTACCTGGCTCCCGTGGTATCACCCGGCTGTTTCAGCGGTTCTTTCAGGTAGTTACCCTGTGATTTCTTTCCGCCAAACAGGGAAAATGACAGATTTACATACCGTTTCGGGTTAACACGAAGATCATCCAGGAGGATGTTTGCGCTGCGGCTGGTATTCACAAGATTATTATAAAATTGCTTGTCGTTCAGCAGTAAGCCGAGTGAGCCATCAGTGGAATTGATCTTGCTGATGGAGGCGTTGAGTTTGCCAACCGCATCCTGCAGCAGTGCCACAGTACCTTTTATATCCGCCTGCGCCAGGTTGCTGGATGTTTGCTGCAGGTTGCTCAGGGTTGTATTGATCTTATCGTTATTGGCAGCCAGGTTAGAAGTGAATGTGTTTACGTTGTTTAACGAACTGGCAAGACTACCCTGGTCACCGAGCATACGCTGCAACGACGCCGACGATACCACCATGCTTGAAGATATCCGGTTAAGATTCGCCATGGTTTGTTGCAGATTTGCACGGGTTTCCGGACTCAACGTCTGGTTGAAATTCTTCAGCAATGAGTCAAGAGATCCGGCCGCCTGAGTCAGTTTGTCCGAGAGCGGGCCCACTTTCTGCTGCAGGTCGCCCAGGAATGCTCCGGCTGTCGCCGATGTGGCAAGCGTGTCGCCCGACTGCAGCATCGCATCCCTACGGTCGCCCAGTGAAATTTCGATAGAAGGGCTGGTCATGATCGACTCCTTGATATAGGCGAGGGAGTTTTTCGGAAGCTGGTAGTCCTTATTCAGTTTAATAGCCACAATAATCGTGTCCACCGTGTTTCCTTCCGTTGAAATCTCATATACGGTACCTACCTGGTAGCCATTCACCAGTACCGGGTTGGAAGGCATTAAGCCCTTGGTGTCGGCGAACTTGGCGTACAGGAAAGTGCCGTGCTTGAACAGGCTCTTTCCTTTGAGGAAATTAAACCCAAGTATCAGGAAAACGATCGCGATAGATGTAAGCGCACCTACCTTGGTCTCATTCGAAATTTTCATCGCTGGTG
>DASVBM010000164.1:0-3390 GCA_036375835.1 Chitinophagaceae bacterium
TCGTCGCGATGCAATCAGTACAATGAACCGGTAACTTTTTTAAACCCGGGGATCCGGGATCTGCTGTTTAGTTACTCCTGCTGAAATCGAATAGCGTGGCGGTAAATATGGCGCGTTCCTTTTTTTTGAAGATAACGTCCCACTCACCGTTATACCGCAGCACCCGTGGTACGGTCAACTCCCCGAACTGCTGCATCTCCACCCCCATGGTTACATTGAAGTCGTAAACGCCGGCTTTATAGCTGAGGGTATAGGTGCGGGCCATGATGTTCATGGTGGCGGCATCAAACCAGGTGGTCATGGAATCGATGACTATCTTGTCCTTATCGGCATCGGGCTTTGGCCTTGCGGTGAAGACCAGGGCGGGCCTGCCATTGTATTCCTCCTGGTCTACCCGGAAATCATAGAGCTGGATGGCATCGGCTTCAAAGATGTTCACCTTATCACCAATAAACGGGATGCCCTGGATCTTTTTACCCGGATTGAAGAACAGCATCTTCAGCTGTTCCTTGTGTTTGGCTACCCCTTTCTTTCCCCTTGCGGAGATCTCCGTTCCCTTTACGATATTATCCTCTCCGCATACCGGTTCATTCGCGAAGAACAGCGCTGCATACAGTTCTGCGGTGAAATAGTTGTAGTCGTGCTTCCTGTCGTAAAAGTCCCCGGTTACTTTTTCTTCCAGCACTTCAGTTTTCCGGCAGCCGTTGCTGCGCACCTGTTTTGTTTTACTGAACAGCGAGGCCTGTACCCTGCCTTTCCGGCTCAGCATTTTGATATCGTTGAAAGCGGAGAACTGTAAAACCCTGAGGTTGCGGAAAGCTTTGTAAAATGTTGTATCGTTCCTGATCCGGTTGAGGAATGCCAGGTATTCCTTGTTATCTCCCACGATAACCTGTGGAAGTGTATAGGTCTTCCCTTCGTAAAACACCGTAGTGTCCTGTGCAGCTGCAGAAGCAGAAATGAAAAGGGTTATGGCAGCTATCAGCCATCTCATTTCGAGAAGATCATTTTGTAGTCGACTTTTACCTTGCCCTTGCTGATATCAGAAAGCTTGCCCTGCAGCATCTTCCTTCTCAGCGGTTTCAGGTAATCGATGAATAGTTTTCCTTCCAGGTGGTCGTATTCATGCTGGATGACCCTTGCCGTGATGCCGTTAAACCTGCCGGTTTGCTTCACGAAATGCTCATCCATATAATCCAGCACAATCACTTCAGGCCGCATTACGTCTTCCCTGATCTTCGGAATGCTCAGGCAGCCTTCGTTATACGGCCACTCCTCGCCTTCCAGATCCCGGACGTGCGGGTTGATGAATACTTTTTTTACTCCCGGTTCATCGGGATATTTTCCTTTTTCGTCATCTTCCAGGTGTTCGAATATCTGTTCGGTGTCGATAACGAACAGCCGGATATCCCGGTTAACCTGCGGCGCCGCGAGGCCTACACCATTGCTGTAATACATGGTTTCCCACATATCCGCGATCAGCTTGTCCAGTTGCGGATAATCTTTATCAATATCGCCTGCTACCTTTCTCAGCACCGGCGCTCCGTAAGCTACAATGGGAAGAATCATCTGTATTTATTGCGATTGTGGCGCAAAGCTAAATGATTACCAGTTAACCAGTTGCTAATAACGAATGATGGCGTATTGAGAGTCAATAATGTTTACCGCGCCCCGCCGCTGTTCAGGTATTCCTGGAGCATCATGGTGGCTGCCACCTGGTCTATATTCCCCTTAACCTGGCGGTCTTTCTTCTTCATGCCCATTTCCACCATCGCCCGGCTGGCCAGCTTCGAGGTATAACGTTCATCAACTTCAATGACCGGGATCTGCGGGAAGCTTTTTTTCAGCTTTTGTATGGCCTGTTGCACCAGCGGGGTGGCATGGGTATCGCTATCGTCCCAGTTCTTCGGCATGCCGATCAAAATCAGCTCTACCGGTTCAGTCCGGAAATATTTCGTCAGGAATGGGATCAGTTCCCTGCTTTCGATCGTGGCCAGGGCAGTAGCGATAATTTTCAGCGGATCAGTCACCGCCAGCCCCGTTCGTTTGCCACCGTAATCGATGCAGAGTATCCTTGCCATAATGCGAAGATAACAGAAGCCGCCAAGCCATTTCACTGTGCTCCACCCATTATCTTTGCGCGATGCGTAAACTGAGTATGGCCGAGCTGGGGCGCATGACAGTGGAAGAGTTCCGGCAGTCTGAGAAAAATCCGCTGGTGGTGGTGCTGGATAATATACGCAGCGTGTATAATGTGGGCAGCGTATTTCGCACGGCGGACGCTTTCCTGGTTGAGGCGATCTGCATCTGCGGCTACTCACCGGGCCCTGAACACCGGCAGATGGAAAAGACCGCACTTGGTGCAACCGAAACCGTGAGCTGGATCCGCTATCCCTCTGCCCTGGAAGCAGTAAGGGAACTGAAGACCGAGGGATACCGTGTATTCGCGGTGGAACAGGCGGAAGGCAGCATTTCCCTGGAGAAATGCGATTTCGGTGATGAAAAGATCGCCGTGGTATTCGGCAACGAGGTAGTGGGCGTGCAGGACGAGGTGCTGAAAGCCTGCGACGGCGCTATTGAAATTCCCCAGCTGGGTATGAAGCACTCACTGAACATTGCAACCGCAGCAGGAATTGTACTCTGGAAATTGTCGGAACATAAGTTCAATCAGCGAAGTAAATGATATGGGTCAGCAGATCAGTGGCGGCAAAAAGCGCAATTTGTTGCCGGGCTGAAATGCTGCAGCCTTTGTACAAGATGATCAGATAAGCTATGCCTACATTCAAAAATTACCTGAGCCTCGTAAAATTTTCGCATACCATTTTCGCGATGCCGTTTGCGCTGATTGGTTTTGTACTGGCAGCCCGGCCCCTGTTTTTTCAACTGTACGCAGATCGTTACCGGGAATACGAAATTTCCGGTGCAGCAAACCGGGACGTCTGGTTCACCTTGTTGCTGGTGATACTCTGCATGGTCTTCGCCCGCAGCGCAGCCATGGCTTTCAACCGTTACCTCGACCGCAGCTTCGACGCGAAGAATCCGCGTACCGCCATACGCGAGATACCCAGGGGGGTGATCTCCGCGAACCATGCACTTTTATTCACGATCGCCTGCTGCCTGCTGTTCGTGGCCTGCTGTTACCTGCTGAATACTGCTGTATTAGCGCTTTCCCCCGTTGCTTTGTTCGTGATACTGTTTTACAGTTACACCAAACGATTCACTTCCCTTTGCCACCTGGTACTTGGCCTTGGACTTTCCCTGGCACCTATCGGCGCTTACCTGGCCGTAACCGCGCATTTTGACCTGCTGCCCATATTATTCTCCTTTACGGTGCTGTTCTGGGTGAGCGGGTTTGATATCATCTATTCGCTTCAGGACGAGGAATTTGAC
>DASVBM010000198.1:0-6924 GCA_036375835.1 Chitinophagaceae bacterium
CCTGGTGCCAACAATAATCTCGGTGGTGCTCAGTCTGTGCATCAGCATCTTCGGCGGCGTTAACTATTCCGACCACGGCGCGGGCTTCCTGTTCGCGATCCACCTGGCTTTGTTTTCAGCAGTCTATGCCATCGTTGCGAATGCAGGCTATATATGGATCGCCTCTAAAAAGCTGCGCAGCTCCGGTGCCTCGATAGCCCACATCGGGTTCGGAATGATCCTGCTCGGTATCCTCATTTCCAGCAGCAAGAAAACCGTACTGAGTAATAATACTACGGGTATCGCGCTGTTCCAGAAACAGAAGGGCGGGGAAGACCCGGCGGAGAATATCACACTGTTCAAAGGACAGGCCACCGACATGGGTGAATACATGGTTACCTATGTAAACGATTATATGAACGCCCGCGACCGCAAACGGTACTACGAGATCCGTTTTGCACCGAAAGACGGCAGCAAGGGGTTCACGCTTTATCCGGACGTTATCAAAAACAACAAGGGCGAAGGATTTTCTGCAAACCCCGATTCGAAGCACTACCTCCACAAGGATATTTTCGCCTATCTCACTTCTTTCCAGGAAGGCAAGAAGGGCGATACGGCCAGCTTCCGTCCAAATGAGATAAGCGTAGGCGATACGATCTTTTACAGCAATGGCCGCCTGGCACTGAACAACGTGAGCCTGAATCCTGCGGGTACCAAATACAATTACGGTCCGGGTGATTCCCTGCTGGTGATGGATGTAACCGTAATGGCCAACGAGGGAAATTATTATAAAGCCTTCCCCGCAATAGAGATCAGCAATGGGAACATCATCCCCCGGCCGGATACCGTGAAGGCGCAAAGCCTGGAGATGCAATTCAACCGTGTTATCGACCAGGACAAGCGCACGCTGGAGCTCCTGCTGCGGGAATCGAAGGATACGCTGGACCTGGTAACCTTAAAAGTGTATGAATTTCCGTTGATCTCCGTCTTATGGCTTGGCGTTATTGTCATGTTTGTCGGCTTCATTATCAGTGTGATTCACCGGGTGCGGCAGTTCCGTGAGACCCGTTTAATAAAAAAATAACGACTGATCGGGGTTACGTAAGGCGCTGCGGCAGCATTAATTGCGTAAGTTGTGTCTGATTTATTACAGCCAGCCGGCTGCCCTTAAACAAACCTGTTCATGTCGTTCATCGGAAAAAATATCATCCCCCTGCTGGTGTTGCTTTTTGTGATGGGCAATGACGCCCGGGCACAAAGAGGCCCCTACGATACGATCCGTGTTTACGCCTATATAGACGAAAATGGTGATACCATCCCTGAAGGATGGCTGGAGCCTGTTGAAGTACGGGCACAGATGAGTGAGAAAATGCGCAGGTACTGGGCGGAATGGACCCGCCTGAGAAACGCCATCTACGTGACTTACCCCTATGCGAAAGCTGCAGGAAAGATCATGAACGAGATCAATGGAAGGCTGGCGAACGTCACCGATAAAAAACAGCGCCGTGCAATCATCAGGTCACGCGAAAAAGACCTCAAACGCGAATTCTCAGATAAAGTAAAAAACCTCTCCGTTTACCAGGGTAAGGTGCTGATGAAGCTGATCTACCGCGAAACCGGAAACGATTGCTACGAGATCATCAAGGAATATAAAGGTGGCTTCACCGCTACGATGTGGCAGACCGTTGCTGTGGTTTTTGGTTCAAACCTGAAACAGCATTACGACGCCAACGGAAATGAAAAGGTCTACGAGACCATCGTCCGCGATGTGGAAAGAATGTATGGCCACCGGATGTAAACTCCCCTAATTTTAATGTTGTAACGGTAATATCCTAGATTTGCCGACTTCAACTTCTGCTATGAAACTGGATATTCTTGCTTTCGGCGTTCATCCCGACGATGTGGAACTGGGTTGTGCAGGCACCATTCTTTCATCTATTGCCCAGGGTAAAAAAGTAGGGGTGATAGATCTCACCCGCGGTGAATTGGGTACCCGTGGCACTGCGGAAACCCGCAATGCGGAGAGCGCAGCGGCGGCAAAAGCGATGGGACTTCACCTGCGTGACAATCTGGACATGGCCGATGGCTTTTTTGAGCATAACCGGGAAAACATTCTTAAGATCGTCAGGGTGCTCAGGCAGTACCGACCGGAGGTGATCCTTTGCAACGCGCCCGAAGACCGGCATCCCGACCACGGCAGGAGTTCAAAGCTGGTATCCGACGCGGCATTTCTTTCAGGCCTACGGAAAATTGAAACCACGCTGGATGGAGCGGCACAGGAAGCCTGGCGGCCGAAATATGTATTTCAGTACATCCAGGACCGGTATATTGAACCGGATTTTGTTTTTGATATTTCGGACTTCCATGTTAAAAAAATGGAAGCGATACAATGCTACGCAACGCAGTTCTATAATCCTGAACTGGACGAACCGAAAACTTATATTTCCTCACCCGACTTCCTTGAAAGCGTCAGTTCCCGTGCGAAGATCTTCGGGAAACGGATTGGTGTTAAGTACGCTGAGGGCTTTTTGTCGGAAAAAATGATCGGCATTAACAGTTTTGATGCAATAATTCAACACACTACATAATGTTAATTTGACCATCTGCTGGATAATAACAACTACTTTCGCTGGCAAAATAATTGTTCAGCAAGCCTGATACAATTCCGTTAATCAACTATGGCCTTACCAAAGTTCGCACATGTCTCACAGGGTTTTCATACAGACCTTAAAAGAAGAATCGCAGATTATTTCTCAGCCACTGGTGAAAAACCTACCGGCAATTATAAGCTTTACACCAAGGCGATCATACTGACGGTAAGTTACGTCGCCATGTTCACCCACCTGGTGTTCTTCGATCCTTCGGTGGCGGTAGCGGTTGTTGAGTGTGTGATATTGGGCATGTCAACCGCCTTTATCGGTTTCAATATCATGCACGACGGCGCGCACGGCAGTTTCAGCACTTCACCCGCGGTAAATAAACTGGCGGCAGTAAGCCTGAACATCCTCGGCGGCAGCAGTTTTATGTGGAATATCAAGCACAACATCATCCACCACGCATATACAAACGTTGACGGCGTTGACGACGATATTGATGCGGGCATACTGTTGCGCATGGCAAAGACGCAGCGGAGACTTAAGCTGCACCGCTTCCAGCACGTTTACTTCTGGGTATTGTACGCCGTACTTTACATTTACTGGATCTTCGTTTCTGATTACCGTAAATATTTCAGCGGCCGCATTGGTTCCATGCCGCTGAAAAAAATGTCTTTTGCGGATCATTTTTCTTTCTGGGGCTACAAGCTGCTGCATATCGCTTTGTTCATCGCGCTGCCTATCTATATGCACGGTTTCACAGAGTGGCTGGTCGGCTTTATAATCTTCAGTACAGTGGCCGGTTTCATCCTCAGCATCGTGTTCCAGTTGGCGCATACCGTTGAACACACCGCCTTCCCGATGCCGGATACCGACACGGGTAAGATGGCTGACGAATGGGCTATTCACCAGATCAAAACCACCGCGAATTTTGCAACCGGCAACCCGGTCGTTTCCTGGCTGGTAGGTGGGCTCAACTTCCAGGTAGAACACCACCTCTTTCCCAAAGTCTCGCATATACACTATCCGCGCCTGAACAAGATCGTCAAGGAAACCTGTAAAGAATACGGGGTGGACTACATCGAATATCCCACGGTAGGCAAGGCGATCCGCTCGCATATCAATTACCTGAAGGAAATGGGTAAGGCGGCTTAACGCCTCGGCTTTCCTCCCGGGTTTTACTGCACTGTTTTTTTGCGAAGTACACGTTCGAACAGCTTATGGATCCGCTTGTATTCATCGGTCCAGCTGGACGGCTCCACGAACCCATGGTCCTCCATTGGATAAACCGCCAGTTCCCAGTTATCCTTTCCAAGTTCAATCAGTCTCTGCGACAGTTCAACGATGTCCTGGAAGTGAACGTTCAGGTCCATCATGCCATGCAGCATCAGCAGGTCGCCTTTCAAACCCGCTGCGAAATACAGGGGTGAGCTTCTGCGGTATGCAAGGGTGTCGGTGAAGGGCTCGTTCAGTATGTTCGAAGTATAGCCATGGTTGTAATTCGACCAGTCGGTAACAGAACGCAGTGCAGCGCCGGCTGCAAACACATCCGGCTGGGTAAACATCGCCATTAAAGTAATGAATCCGCCATATGACCCGCCGTAAATGCCGATGTTAGCGGGGTTTACACCATAATTTTTCACCAGCCAGTTGGCGCCGTCTACCTGGTCTGTAAGGTCTTTACCTCCCATATGACGGTAGATCCCGGTACGCCAGTCGCGTCCATAGCCGGCACTGCCGCGGTAGTCTATATCCAGCACATAGTATCCCTCATCGGCCAGGAGGTTGTTGAACATATACTCCCTGAAATAAGTGCTCCACCATTTGTGGGCGTTTTGCAGGTAGCCCGCACCGTGTACAAATAATACCGCAGGTTTGTTCGGGTCAGCCGCCGCAGGTTTGTATAATCTTGCGTACACTGTAGCACCGTCCCTGGCGGTAAAAGTCACCACTTCAGGATCGCGCCACGGGTAAGCCCTGAATGCAGGACTTTGCGCTTTAAACGTGACCTGTTCAGGCTTGCTTCCGGGATTGTTCGGCTGCAGGAACAACTCAGGCGGGCGATTCGTATACGAATACAGAATCGCGAGCGTTTGCTCATCGGGCGAAATCGTAACCAGGTTAGCTCCCGGCATCATCGTCAGTCTTTCCTTTTTCCCGGTCGCAATTTCAAGGCGGTAAAAATGCTTTTCACCCGGGTGCACCTCATTGGTGGTGATGTAGAAATACTTTTTATCGTTCGACAACTGCGCATCCTGTACTTCGTAATTCCCGGTGGTGAGCTGTTGTTTTTTGCCGGTAGTTACATCGATGACGTAGAGGTGAGAATAACCAGAGGCCTCTGACTGAAACCAGAATTTGTTTTCATCGATCCAGCCGGTGTTCCGGGGACTGATTCCCGGTCCCTGGATCCAGGCCTCATCACGTTGCCGGTCCAGCGGCTGCAGGCTTCCCGCTTCCCGGTCGAAACGCATCAGCCAGCGGTCTTTGTTATCTGCAGAGCGGGCTTCTATTACAGCGTTGCGGCCCTTTGGCGACCACACCGGGCTAAAGAAGGTTACAGCCCGGACGGCATTTTTCCTGGTTCTTTCTTCGAGCTGTGATGGATAATCGCGGAGGTAGTCCGGAAGTTCACGGACCCCGGGCAGCAGATCTGCCTTGAGTACGATGATACTGTCTTTATACGTGTCGTAGATAAAGGCTTCTGAAGAGCCATCTGCCGCACCAACCTTCGGCCGCGTATTGATTTCAGTTGTAAAGCCCGACTCGGTAACATAAGCCGGTACCTGGGCATTCTTTGCGGTTGTGGGTTTAAAAAGCCTGTAAGCAATGAACCTGCCATCCGGGCTTATCGTCAGTCCCTGCAGTCTTTTGTCTTCGATAAGAACCTGCCGGGCTTGCTTTTCCCTGGTATTCTCCCGGTACTGTTCGGCGGCTTCGCGTTTTTCCTTCCGCTGGCGCAATATCTCGAAAAAGCTGAGTTGGTCACTCATCAGCCAACGTTCCTGGGCGGTGGTGTCTTTGGCCCGTGGGGCTGATTCCGCGCGCAGGTTAGTGAGCTGCGCAGTTTCACCCGTAGCGATGTCCCAGGCATAGAGATTCTGATTGCGCGTATACACCACTTTGGTATCGTTGAACGAGAACTGTGGGTTGGATTCATTCTCCAGCGTCCGTGTAATCCGGCGCGTACGGCGCGACTTCAGTTCAAAGAGGAATATATCACCGTTGGCGGCGTAGACCCAGGCAGAGCGGTCACCGTTGTACACCGCGTTGTCCGTGGTAACCAGCAACCGGTTTTCAGAAGCGGAGAGTTTCACCGGTTGTTTATCGGAGGCTGTGATAAAGTAGATCGAATCGCCTGGTGCCTGTTCAGGGTTCCAGGAAAAATACAACCTGTTCCCTTCCGGACTCCAGGCCAGCCCGGATGGTGAGGTGCCGATCCATTTCGGATCACTCATGATTTTTTCGACCGTCAGCTTCACTGGCTGCTGGGCCAGGAGGGATGATGTTGAAAACAACAATAAAATGAAAGACAGGATGCGCTTCATGCAACTGGTGGTTTAAACGCTAAATATAACGAATGCAACAGAAGGCGAAACTGCTGCGGCCGATCAGTGCAGTTCTATCGTTTCCACATCCGGAATATCCCGGAGTACCAGTTCAATATGGCGGGTGTGTGCCTTGGATTTGAAATCATGAAAGATTTCCAGTACGTCGTGATCGATATATACGCTGCGGCTGCCGATCACTTCCACCACTGCGTATTTCGGTAACTTGTCCAGCGTGGTGATGAGTTTCTTTTTATTCAGGAAGCTGACGTTGAGTGCCAGTTCTATGGTATAATGGACCAGGTGGCCTTCCTGTTTTTTACTGATAGTGAATCCCGCACGATATGTATGTTTCACCAGGAAATACAGCGCAAAGCCGATACCGATGAGCACGCCGATCAAAAGATCAGTCAGCAGGATCGAGCCGACGGTGAGAATGAAAGGCATGAACTGTTCTCTTCCCTGGCGGTAAATGGCTTTTACCATTTTCGGTTTAGCCAGGTTGTACCCGGTGCGGATCAGTATTACCGCCAGCACGCAGTATGGTATTTTATTTAAGAATGGAATGGCAAACAGGATGGATAACAACAGCCATCCGCCGTGCGCCATTGAAGAAAGGCGCGTACGGGCCCCGGCTTCAGCGTTTGCAGCACTCCGCACGATCACTGCGGTGATAGGCAGTCCGCCCAGCAGGCCGCTCAGAAAGTTGCCGGTGCCCTGCGCCACCAGCTCGGTATTTTCAGGAGTGATCCGGTTGTAAGGATCCAGTTTATCTATAGCTGCAATGCTCAGTAAGGTCTCGA
>DASVBM010000357.1:0-4775 GCA_036375835.1 Chitinophagaceae bacterium
GGAGGCAGCAATACACCGTCAATCACGTGCACCATTCCATTCGATGCCTGTATGGACGCGATGATGGTTGCTGTTCCGTTCAGTGTGATCTTTCCGTCTTTAACACTCACGGTTACATTATCACCGTTAACCATTCCCAGCGTCTGTCCATCGGTGAAGTATTCTGTTTTCAGCGATGAGGTGGTTACGTGGTACTGGAGAATATTCTGCAGGTCTGCTTTCTTGTCTTCCTTCATCAGTCCTTCAACTGTTCCCGCCGGCAGTTTCTCAAATGCGGCGTTGGTTGGGGCGAATACTGTGAAAGGCCCTGCGTTTGAAAGAGAGGTTACCAGTTCCGCCTGCTTCAGTGCGGCGACCAGCGTGGTATGGTCCTTCGAACCAACCGCCACTTTTACCACATCTTTTTGCGATTCGTTGTCGGCAACGGCTTCCTGGCCGCCGCCCGTTACAGTTTCGTCGGGTGAAATAGCGGTGGCGCTTTCCTGACTGTTGCATGCCATCAACGCTGCGATGCATGCTACGGATACAAATTGAAAGAACTTTTTCATATGCAATGTTTGAGGGTAGTGAGGAAAAGTGCCCCGCTTTCGCGGGACACTTGTTTGTACAATGAAAATTAACGTTGAGCTTGTGTACTGTCAGCCTTTGGAATGTTGGTTCCGATGCTGTATGTGATGGGCACAGCGCTTCCTGCCGGAGATACCCTCAGGTAACCCTGCATTTCCTGGTGCAGCGCCGAACAGAAATCGGTACAATAGAACGGGAATATTCCCACGCGGTCAGGCTTGAACATCAGTGTCTGCGTCTCGCCCGGCATGATCAGGATCTCGGCGTTGTTGGCGCCTTTGATCGCGAATCCGTGCGGTACGTCCCAGTCCTGCTCCAGGTTGGTTACATGGAAATACACTTCGTCGCCCATTCTTACACCTTCAATATTATCGGGTGCAAGGTGCGAACGGATAGCGGTCATGTACACATGTACCTTGTTGCCCTGGCGTACCACCTTGGTCTCTTTCTCGCCCTTGGTTACATAAGGGTGGTGGTTCTCGTCTATCTTGAAGAATTTCTTGCTGTTCTTCATCACCAGCTCAGCGGGTATAGCCTCTGCGTAGTGCGGTTCGCCGGTAGTGGGGAAGTCGAGCAGCAGTTTCATCTTCTCGCCGGTAATATCATAGAGCTGCGCGCTTTGTGTCAGTTCCGGACCGGTAGGCAGGTACCTGTCTTTAGTGATCTTATTATACGCGATCACGTACTTGCCGTGTGGTTTCTTTGTAGGGCCACCGGGTACTGAAAGGTGACCGATAGAATAATAGGTCGGCACCCTGTCCAGCACTTTCAGGTCTTTTACATTCCATTTCACGATCTCAGACGAAACGAAGAATGAAGTATAGGCATTGCCGTTGTTGTCGAATTCGGTATGCAACGGTCCGAGGCCCGGCTTCTGTACCTCTCCATGAAGCACTGCTTCATATTTCAGTACCGGGATACCATCGTAGGTGCCATCGAATGTCTTATTCTCTATCGCCTTCAGCATCTTGGTAAAGGAGAATACCGGCAGTGTTGCGGCCAGTTTACCGCTTCCCACAATGTATTCGCCGGTAGGGTCCGTATCGCAACCGTGTGGCGATTTGGGACAGGGCATCATATACACCATGTCCGGGCAGTCTTTCGGATCCAGTACCAGCACTTCATTCATCATCGTTGAAGTAGCAGTATGAGTAGCCTCGTCCAGCACGTTATGTGCGTATTTAACGGCCATTTTTTTGCCCTTACCTGACCGGGCGTATTCCTGGGCCTTTTTCCAGTTGATGGCCATGATGAAATCCTTGTCTTTTGCGCTCGCGTTCACCTCCAGCAGGGTGTTCGCCTGTTCGGTGTTATAGCAGCTGAAGAAGAACCAGTCTTTCGACTTGCCCTTACCAGCGTGCGAAAGATCGAAGTCCACGGCCGGGAGCCTTACCTGGAAATCGATGCTCATCCGGCCACTGTTGGGGTCCACGGCGATCATACTGATCGTGGCCTTGAAGTTCTGCCGGTAGGTGTTGATGGGAACGTCGCCGTTGGCGTCATCCGGTGGAACGCTGAAACGGGTTCCAGCTACCACGTACTCGGAGTTTTCTGTGATGAAAGGCGAAGAGTGGTTACCCGCGCTGTTCGGGATCTCGATGATCTCTTCTGTTTTAAAGGTAGAGAGGCTCACCCGCGCGATACGCGGCGTGTTGTTTCCGTTACCGAAAGCCCAGCGGCCATCGTGCTCGCCGTTGGTAACGGAAAGCGAGATGTGGTGCAGGTCATCCCAGGGAACAAAACCATGCGAAGTGTTCAGCATCGGCTTGGTTTCCTCACTGAAGCCATAACCATTTTCGGGAAACTGCGAAAATACCGGGATGATCCGGAAAAGGCGGCCCGATGGAATTCCATAGATAGCCATCTGGCCATTAAATCCACCGGAAACGACGTTATAAAACTCGTCGTATTTTCCTGGTGCAACATACACTTTCGATGCAGCGTCGCCACTAACGGCAGACCCGGCTGTCTTTGGTTTGCACGAGTACATACTCATCAGCACACCAAAAGATGCGATGAGCAGAGCAAGTGATCTTTTTTTCATAAACTGTATTATTAGGGGAGGTTTAGATTGTGAATGGAGGGGAAACTTTTTTATCCCCTCCGTGGTGCCAGGTCTTTTATTTCGTTAGTAAAAGCGATTACTTCACACCGTCATTCTTGCGCATGAACTCCAGTACGTGTCTTGCGTCGTCATCGCTGAGGTTCTGGTTAGGCATCCGTACAAGACAGATCTCCAGCTGGGCCTGTGCCTGCGGGTCTTTCGCCAGCATTTCCTCCGTGTTGGTCACGAAGTTCATGATCCACTCGGGGCTTCTGCGCTTGGTAACGCCAGACCAACCTGGTCCAACCAGTCTTTCTTCGGTCAGTTTGTGACAGCTGGAGCATTTTACGTCATAGACTTTCTGCCCCTGGTCAGCCATCGCAGCGTCGAGCTGGGGTTTGATATCCACATGAGTGAACTTACCAACGCCTCTCTTGGCATCGTACTCCGGATCTGTGGTAGAAGGAGTTTCGGTGGTTTCGGTTGTTGCTGCATCTCCGGATTCAGTGGCTGGCTTGTCCTTGCTGCCACAGGCACCTGCGAAGATGCCGAACGCTGTGATAATGAACAGTTTTTTCATTGGTGTAATTTTACTTTTATCCCGCAAAGTTTGTTCCCAATGTATTGGTTCTTTGTGCGCCCAGTCATAATAAACATCACCAATTTCATGATTTTGGTCATATTTTAACCTGTCAAATGTCACCTTTTGCCGTTCCGGCCCTCGATAGCTTTGGGCACAACTTGAAATAAGGCATGATTAACATTGATTTGCTTCTAACCTACGGGGCTACCTATAAGAAGGTACAGAAAGGGGAGACTATCTTCTCCGAGGGTTCACGTGCGCTGTTTTACCACCAGTTGGTTGAAGGAGAGATCCGCTGGGTGAATATAGACGACGAGGGTAAAGAGTTTATCCAGCATATCATCGAGCCCGGCGACTGCTTTGGCGAGATGCCGTTATTTGATAATGAGCCCTACGCTGCCTCAGCCATCGCCGATGAGGATTCGGTGATCATCCGGCTGCACCATTCCACGTTCCAGCAATTGCTGAAAGATCAGCCAGACATCCTTTCATCCTTCACCAAGTTGCTGGCCCAGCGGCTGCGGTTCAAGTTTATGCTGGTGAAGGAGCTTTCGAGTTATTCACCGGGTCACCGCATCATTACTATTATCAATTATCTTAAGAAAAACAAGATGAACATGTGCCCGAAGTGCAATAAGCTGTTGCTGACCCGTCAGCAGCTCGCTAATATGACCGGGCTGCGCGTGGAAACGGTTATACGCACCATCAAAGACCTTGAGGAAAAGAAGTTTCTCACTATACAGAAAGGCAAAGTCTACTGCTGATGTGATCTAAATCACAACAGTTTGTTCTCCATAGCACGTCTTTTGCCGAAATTTGCCTGCAATGAACAAGGCACTACATTCCTGGATCAGGTTTTCCCTGCTCAATCTGCTATTTGTTTCTGTGCTCGGTGTGCTGATGCGATATAAGATTGCTTATTCGCTGCCCGTCCTGCACCAGAAGTTTTTACTGCACGCGCATTCGCATTTCGCTTTCTCGGGCTGGATCACCCAGGCCATCATGGTATTGATCGTTGGATATCTCTGCCGCTATGACGAGTTTGCGCTGCGCAAATACCGCCCGCTGCTTATTGCCAACGCCATTACGGCTTACGGTATGCTGTTGTCGTTTCCCTTTACCGGGTATGCAGCAGTTTCGATAACATTCTCCACGCTGAACATATTCACCGGATACTGGTTCGCGGTGAAGCTCTGGCGACAGCTGGGGCGGATGCCGGGCAATGGAGTAAGTCATCACTGGTTCCGGGCAGCGGTAGTTTTCAACGTCATTTCCTCTTTCGGAGCTTTCTTCCTGGCCTATATGATGGCTACCCGGAACATCCACCAGAACTGGTACCTGGCTTCCGTATACTTCTTTCTCCACTTCCAGTACAATGGCTGGTTCTTTTTCGGATGCATGGGTTTACTTGCCGACCTGTTGAAGGAGCGCGGGGTAAACATGCAGTTCAATAAAAAAGTGTTCTGGTTGTTTGCCCTTGCCTGTATTCCGGCATATTTCCTTTCCGCTTTGTGGTTGCCGATTCCAATGGCGGTGTACATACTGGTGGTAATATCAGCGGTAGCACAGGTGATCGCCGCG
>DASVBM010000139.1:0-5485 GCA_036375835.1 Chitinophagaceae bacterium
GGTTAACAATGCCACCGTTCATTTTAAATAAATTTACAGCTCATAATAATCTGACGCATGAGGGCTTTTTTACTCCTGGCTGTTGTTTTCTTTTTATCGTCACAGGTTCAGTCGCAGCAATCCGCTACCAGATCCACCGCCCGGTTTGCCGGCGGATACCACATTGACGTAAAGGTGACCCCCCTGAAGAACAGCTGGGTGTACCTGTACAATTACTACGGTAAGTATTACCAGATCGCCGATTCGGCCAGACTGAACGAACGCAGCGAAGGGCTGTTCAGCGGACCCAAAAAGTTACACGGCGGTATTTACCTGTTGGTAACCGACAAAAAAGTACGGCTTTGCGAAGTGCACATCGACAAGGACCAGGAGTTCAGTATCGTTGCCGATACCAGCAAACCGGAGCAACCGGTGATCACCGGCTCGCCCGAAAACACGCTGTACAAGGAATATTCGGATTTCCTCGGCAGGGTTGCGCCCAGGCTGACTGAACTGCAGCAACAGTTTGCCACAGCCGGAACAAAGGAAGACTCGGCGTCCATACAAAAGCAGATCTCGGCGGGGAATAAACAACTGCAGGATTACCGGGAGAACATTATCCGCACGCAGCCCGAATCAATGCTGGCAGCTTTTTTCAGGACGATGAAAAGACCGGAGGTGCCGGAAATGCCGAAGAAGGCCGACGGATCGCTTGACTCCAGTTACCCCTTCCGGTATGTACAGGAGCATTTCTGGGATGACGTAGACTTTGCCGATGACCGGCTCGTACGGACACCGGCTCCCATTTTCGAAAGCAAACTTGACGATTACTTCAAATACTATGTGTCACCGGATGCGGACAGCATCATCAAAGAAGTGCGGTACATGCTGTTATATGCCCGGGAGGCGAAAGAGATGTACCGCTACCTGCTGGCCCGTTTCACCAACAAGTATATGAACCCGGAGATCATGGGACAGGACAAGGTATTCGTTTACCTCTTCGAAAACCACTACTTGAAAGGCGATACTTCTATCCTGACTGATAAAGACAAGGAAACCGTGTTCAAGCGGGGCTGGAGCCTTATCGCCAACCAGATCGGTGAGCCCGCACCGGCACTCGACCTCGTAGATTCAGCCGGGCGCTCCACCCCGTTATACAAACTGAACGCAGCCTATACACTGGTTGTATTCTGGGACCCGAACTGCGGCCATTGCAAGGAAACAGTGCCGCGGATCGACTCCATCTACCGGGCAAAATGGAAAGGGCTTGGAATGAAGGTCTACGCGGTAAACGTGGACGAGACTACCATGAAAGCCTGGAGTGAGTTCATCGCGAAACATGACCTCTATGCATGGACTCATACTTACCAGCCGAAGGCACAGCGGGACGAGGAAGCTGCATCGGGCAGGCCAAACTTCCGGCAATTGTACGACGTCTACAAAACGCCTACATTATATTTGTTGGATGAGCAGAAGCGCATCATCGCCAAAAATCTCGACATCTCCGGATTTGATGAAGTGCTTACCGCCAAAGAAAAGAACAAACCAAAAAAATAAATGCTGCCCCCGATGCTGAAGCAAACTGTACTGCTGACCGTGGTACTCTTTACCATTGTGTTCAAAGTAAACAGCCAGCCCCTTTTCACGTATGGCAATAAAACAGTAACCAAACAGGAGTTCCTCCGGGCTTTCAACAAGAATCCGGGCCTGGAACCCAACCGTGAAAAAGCACTCCGCGAATACCTGGAGCTTTACATCAATTTCAGGCTGAAGGTGCAGGCGGCCTACGATGCAAAGCTGCAGAACGATCCGAACTACAACTATGAGACAGAAAATTTCAAAAAACAGCTTGCCGCCAATTTCATTAACGATGAAGCCAATATAAAAGACCTGGTAGACGAGGCTTTCAGCCGCAGCCAGAAAGACATTCACCTGCAACAGCTGTTCGTTGAGTTACCGGCGAACGGCGATACCACCGCTGCGTACCAAAAGATCGGGCAGCTCTATTCGCAACTCCGTTCCGGCAAGCCATTCAATGAACTGGCTGCCACCATCAACCCCGCGTCGGCTGATCTGGGCTTTGTCACGGTATTCACCTTACCATATATTTACGAGAATATCGTTTACAGCCTGAAACCCGGTAACTATGCCGCCCCGGTAAGATCATCCGCTGGCTACCATATCTTTTTTAATGCAGGTGAAAGAAAGTCTGCCGGCAGACGAAAAGCTGCGCAGATCTTATTTGCCACTCCGCCCGGCGCCACCGCCGAAGAGAAAGCGATCGTGCGCAAACGGGCCGATTCAATCCGCAGTCTTATTGTCAGCGGGGCAGCCTCGTTCGACGACATGGTACACCGGTTTTCAAATGATGTAACAACCGTTGATAACAACGGCGAGATGCAGGAGTTCGGGATCGGACAGTTCAGCCCGGCTTTCGAACAGGCTGCCTTTGCTTTGAAAAAGCCAGGGGATATTTCTCAACCGGTAGAAACTGAATATGGCTATCACCTGATCAGGCTTATCCAGGTAATCCCAACCCCCGCTAAAATGGATGACCCGGTAATGGCTGCCGCCATACGCGAAAGGGTGGAGAAGGACGACCGGCTCACGGAAGCGCGGAAAATGCTTGTAAGCAAATGGATCAAAAAGATCGGATATAAACCCGCAAAGTTTGATGAACCGGCACTCTGGGCTTATACCGATTCGTTCCTGCTTGGCGGAAATACCGGCGCGATCAGAAATGTAAACGATTCCACCGTAGTTTTCTCTTTCGCACACCAGAAACTCACCGCTTCCGGTTTTGCAGCCTACGTTCGTGCGGTTCGGGTGTACCCGATGTACCAGTCGATGCCCTTTCCGGAGCTGATGAAAGAATACACGAAAGCCGCGGCAACGGAATACTATCAGTCACACCTCGAAGACTATAACCCCGATTTTAAAAGCCAGCTGAAGGAGTTCAATGAAGCGAACCTGCTCTTCGCCATCATGGATAAGGAAGTGTGGAGCAGGGCTACTACCGACGAAGCAGGGCTGCGCGAACAGTTCGAAGCCAACCGGTCGAAGTATACCTGGGAGCCCAGCGCCGCCGCCATCATCTTCACAGCGCGTGATGAAGAAACCTTAAGTTCGCTGCAGCAGCGGTTGAATGGAAATATCAGCAACTGGAAACAGCTCGCCGATTCGTTCGGAAACAACGTGATGGCAGACAGCAACCGGTATGAATTGTCGCAGATACCGGTGGTGGACCGCACCGATTTCAAAGCTGCGCTCAGCACCGCGCCCGTAAAGAACAACGACGGCAGTTTTACTTTTGCATATATCGTAAGCGTGTACCCGGAACCGGGCCAGCGGAGTTTCGAAGAAGCAAAGGGATTAGTGATCACCGATTACCAGGAAGTACTGGAGAAGCGATGGATCGGGTCGCTGAAGAAGAAATACCCGGTAAAAGTGAACCAGCCGGTATTCAACAGCCTGCTGAAGTAAAACAGTAAAGAAACCGTCCGGCCCGGGTGAGCGAAAGGCCCGCCGGCAGGGTTCTGCTTTCGGAACGAGGGATAACCGGCAGGCTAAACAAGTTCTTTCACAACGTTCCAGATCACTTTGGGTTTGCCCAGCGTATAATAATGCAGTACCGGAACACCACGCTGCTTCAGTTCGCGGGACTGTTGCAGCAGCCAGCGTGTACCCACTTCCTCCACTTCCGTATCGGTTTTACATTTCAGGATCTCGTTCGAGAGCTCGGTGGGGATGTCTACATGGAATATGCGGGGCAGTACGGATAACTGTTTGCGCGTGGTGATCGGTTTCAGCCCGGGGATAATGGGAACGTTGATGCCTGCAGCACGACATTCGTCGACGAAGCGGAAGAATTTCGAATTGTCGAAAAACATCTGTGTCATTATATAGCAGCCACCTGCGTCAATTTTTTCCTTGAGGTGCATCAGGTCGGTTTCCATATTCGGCGCTTCGAAGTGTTTCTCCGGGTAACCGGCCACCCCGATACAGAACTGGGTCTTTCCTCCATCTCTGATGTCGTCGTCTATATAAAGCCCGTTGTTCAGGTTCTGTACCTGCTTCAGCAGGTCAAGTGCATAGCGGTGGCCGCCTGGTTCCGGCTCAAAGAAGGTTTCATTCTTTGCCGCATCACCACGCAATACCAGCACGTTGTCTATGCCAAGGAAGTTCAGGTCGATCAATGCGTCTTCCGTTTCCCTTTTTGTAAAGCCTCCGCAGATGAAGTGCGGCACCGCGTCTACCTCGTAGTGGTTCATGATGGCTGCGCAGATACCCACTGTACCCGGGCGCTTTCTTACTTCCACTTTTTCAAATGAGCCATCCGCGCGTTTCTTGAACATCGTCTCGCTGCGGTGGTAGGTAACGTTGATCCACGCCGGCTTGAACTCCATTAAAGGATCGAGGTGGTCGTAAAGGGAATTGATCGTTTTTCCTTTTAAAGGAGGCAATACCTCGAAGGATAAAAGTGTGTCTTTTGCCTGGGCAATATGATCGGTAACTTTCATTTGTCTGTTTACGCTGAATGATTTGCAAACATAACCAAGCAGCCAGATATATCAAACCGCAAATCAAAAAAGCCCCGTAGGGCTTTTAGCTGGTGTTATAGTATTGAAAAGGGGGTTATTTTTTTCTGATCTTCTTCTTCTCTTTTTTCGTGAGCGCGTTCTTGCCCCGCCATTCAGATATCGGCTTACCATCCAGTGCTGCGGAAACGTCGATATACCTTGGCTTCATCAGTTTATTACCTTTGGTAGCAGCATCAATGATGTGGCCGCCAACCGGAAATGTGAAGAGGTTACCCCAGAAAAAAAGACCTGAAGACTTCGGGCGGAGTGTAAACTTAGCGGTCTTGTTCAACGAAGCAGAATATAATTCAATCTCTACGGGCTTCTTATGCGTGATCCTTGCAGCCGAGGTAAAATAATTGGTAGTTACTTTAACACCACTGCCGGAGCTTTCATTAGAAGCAAAATACTGTTTTTTCAGCTCGACAGTTTCTCCATTCACCTTTACCTGGAGATCGGCCGGAGCGTCCATCATAAATACCGGTCTTTTGCCACCGGTAAGACTGCTGGATAGCGTTCCACAGGAAGTGAAACAGGCAGCTAAAGCAAGCATACAAATAACTGAGGGAATCGTTTTCATTTTGGGGTAGATTATTGATTTATGTTGTTGTGGATTACATTGTTCTGTTGGCTGACCAGGTTCCGGTCTGGCTGCCGTCGTTGAACGTTCCGTTAGAAATAACGTCGGTACCCAGTGTTCCGCTGGCGGTCGAATTGTTTGCTCCTGTACCGGTCAGGCTCGCAGCACTGATACTGCCTGAGAAATTGTTAGTGGCCGTTGAGCCCGTTGCACGTGCCGCTCCATACCATGAACCGGAGGTGCGCGAGAGGATAATATTCAGCGTACCGGATTTCTGGGTGCCTGTAAAAGTTCCTTCAAAAGCTTCCACCAGGCTGGTTGAGGTTTCCTTTACCACCACGAATGT
>DASVBM010000511.1:0-8243 GCA_036375835.1 Chitinophagaceae bacterium
TTTGCTGCACCGGAATTTACGATACGCCCTTCCGGCGTTCCCACATTAGATTCAAAATTAAAAAAGCAAAAAGATGAAAGTTACTGTAGTAGGTGCCGGCGCTGTAGGTGCCACCTGTGCCGACAATATTGCCCGAAAAGAACTGTGTACTGAACTGGTCTTACTTGATATCAAAGAAGGACTTGCCGAAGGTAAGGCGCAGGATATGATGCAGACTGCCGCGTTGCTCGGATTTGATACCCGCATTACCGGCAGCACCAACGACTATAGCAAAACAGCAGGCAGCCACGTAGTGGTGATCACTTCCGGCATTCCCCGAAAGCCGGGAATGACCCGCGAAGAACTCATTGGAACCAATGCCAACATTGTAAAAGGCGTTACCGAAAATATACTGAAACATTCACCGGATGCGATCATCATTGTAATCTCGAACCCAATGGATACAATGACTTACCTCGCGCTGAAAAACAGTGGTCTTCCGAAGAACCGGGTCATCGGCATGGGGGGAATCCTCGACAGTGCACGCTTCAAATACCAGATCAGCCAGCAACTGGGATGCAATCCTTCCGACCTGAATGCAACAGTTATCGGTGGTCATGGTGACACCACGATGATACCGCTGATCCGGTATGCTACCTGGAACAGCACGGCAGTTGCTTCCTTACTTGACGAAGCAAAACAAAAACAAATCGTTGCCGATACAATGGTGGGCGGCGCAACACTCACAAAACTATTGGGCACTTCTGCCTGGTATGCACCGGGTGCGGCGGGAGCAGCGCTGGTAGAGGCTATTGTACGGGATGAAAAAAAGCTGATGCCTTGCTGCGTAATGCTGGAAGGCGAATACGGTCAGAAAGATATCTGCCTGGGCGTTCCTGTTGTGATCGGCAAAAACGGCTGGGAGAAAATCGTCGATTACAAACTCAATGCTGAAGAACAGGAATTGTTCAATAAGAGCGCGGAAGCCGTTCGCAATATGAACGAAGTGCTGAAGACTTTATAATACCCGTTGCTTGCCGGAATCACAGCGCTGCATACGCGGCGCTTTTTTTTGCCTATCCCGCTGTAATGCTATTGACCGCCCCGGTTGCTATCCGGGCGATGTCCTGCTTTTCCATACACTTAAAATGACCCAGCGGACATTTTTTGTAACCGATTTTACTGCAGGGGCGGCACCAGAGACGGTTGATTTCAAACCGCTGCTCTTTGTTTAGGAAATCGCCATAATAGGGCGCCATGCCAAAGGCCGGCACGGTGTTACCCCAAACCGAAAGAATCGGTTTCCGGAATGCCGCGGCGATATGCATCAGCCCGGTGTCGTGACTGATCACCACCTTTGCCTTACGCACCAGGTCTGCGCTTTCATTGAGGCTGAACTTCCCGCAGGCGTTGTAAATTTTGATATCATCAATTGCTGAGATCTCATCGCCGGCGGCGCGGTCTTCCGGCCCGCCCAGCAATATTATCGGGTACCGGAGCGTTTCGCATAATTCCTTCAGTTTAGCCAGCGGAAGCTTTTTGGTCTCATGCGCGGCCCCGATCACCACCGCAACGTAACCAAACTGGTGAGCTGCAGGAATATCGGATGGTTTGGTTTCATCGCGCGGCGGAATAAAGTAATCCAGGCCCTGCCCGTCGTTCTTCACTCCAAACTTCTTCACCGTTGCCAGATACCGGTCCACGATGTGGACATGAGGCAAAAAGTTCAACCTGAACGCCGTGAGTAACCACTTGCGGAGGTTGAGTTTATTGAATGAAAAACTTTTCACTTTCAATGCCCGCTTGATCCGCAGCGTACGCAGGTTGTGGTGCAGGTCTATGATATAGTCATAATTCTCCTGGCGAAGTTCGTGGATCATTAGCTCGAAGCTGTGTTCCAGCAGCATAACCCGGTCGATATGAGGGTTGGCTTCAACGATGGATCTGAACTGTTGCTTGGTGAGGTAATGCACTTCCGCACCAGGTACCTGTTGTTTCAGGCATCTGACCACCGGGGTGGTGAGTACAATATCACCGATTGACGAAAAACGGATAACCAGGAACTTCATTTCAGGAGGCTCAGTAATGATTCGATGCAAAGATTAAACAGTTTCAACGAAGTTCAGGTCGCGGCCGAAAGTTTCTTCCGACATGACGGCGGCAATCACCGTGATGATCATAATGATGATCCCTGTATACATCGCCCCGGAAACGTACCCGGCCTGCGCACGCAGCAAGCTGAACAGCGGAAGAATCAGCACCGACAACATTCCCCGTACCATATTCGGGATCGTTGTTGCGGCGGTAGCCCGCAGATTTGTACCAAACTGTTCTGCCCCCATGGTAACAAAGATGGCCCAGAACCCGGTACCGAAACCGAGACCGGCAGACACCCAATACATCGCTGAAGCCGACGAATTGTACAAGGCAGTAAAGAACAGGATCATAAAGCCGGTGGTAACGGCATAAAAAAGATAGAGCGCTTTCTTCCGGCTTCTGAACCACTGGCTGATAAAGCCGATCACGATATCACCAATAGATATTGCCACATAGGCATACATCACTGCCTCGCCCGGGTCGATTTCCTCGCGTATGCCGAACTGCTCGCCGAATTCCTTTGAAAACATGACCAGCACACCGATCACAAACCAGGTAGGCAAACCAATCAGTATGGATAAAAGATACCTGCGGAACCGCTCCCGGTTATTGAACAACATCAGCAGGTTACCCCTTTGTACCTGCATCTGCTTCACCTTGTGAAACATGCCGGATTCAAAGACAGATATCCGAAGAATCAGCAGCGCCAGCCCCATGCCTCCGCCGATAAAAAAACAGGTACGCCATTCAAAATTCTCCTTCATCACGAAGGCTACCACAGCGCCCGTCAGTCCGATACCCGCAACAAAAGAGGTTGCGATACCCCGTTTTTCTTTCGATATCAGCTCACTTACCAGCGTGATACCTGCACCCAGTTCACCTGCAAGACCGAGACCCGCAATAAAACGCAGTACCCGGTACTGTTCAACATCGCGGATAAAACCATTCCCTATGTTGGCCAGGGAATACAGCAGTATGGATCCAAACAACACGCTCAGCCGCCCTCGTTTATCGCCCATAATACCCCAGATGATACCTCCTATCAGCAAACCGGCCATCTGCCAGGACATGATTGATTCACCATGAACCAGTATCTCATGATCCGTTAATCCAAGTGATTTCAGGCTGGGTACGCGAATGATGCTGAACAGAAGCAGGTCATAAATATCAACGAAGTAACCAAGTGCCGCAACGATCACGGGCACGGAAATAATGCTGTATTGTCTTTCTTTCATAAGCGGTTTGGCAAGCACAATACAATGATAATAAAAATCACTGTTTAGTCCCTGTCTTTATCAAACCGCCGTTCTATTGACTCTTCAGCCTTTTCGATTTGTTCTTCAACTACTTCTTTCCCGATTTCCAGCGTGGGTGATTTCTTCCTGCTGAAGAACATTTTGTATAATACCGGCGCAGTAGTGACAAATACGATGGTTATGACAATATACTCCAGCTTTGACTTGAGGTCGAGCCCGAACCATTCCAGCATCCATTTCTGCAGGAAATGACCTGCCAGCACCAGGCTGGTGACCCAGAGAAAACTTCCGAGAATATTGTAATAAGCAAACTTTTTCCGGTCCATGTCTACGATACCTGCGATAATCGGGGCGAAGGTACGCACCATCGGAAGGAATCGGGCGCCAACGATTGCTACAGCACCGTGCTTCTCGTAAAATTCGTGTGCCTGATGCAGGTATTTCTTTTTGAACAGCGCCCGGTCGCGCCAGTGATACATCGCCGGTCCCACTTTCTTTCCAAACCAATACCCGAGCGTGTTACCGATGATGCCTGCAAAAGCGATGAGCAGAATGAGCACACTCAGGTCAAGAAATTCATTTTCGATGTGAAAGGCGGAATCAATCAGTTCACTGCTGTAAATACCGGCGACAAACAAGAGTGAATCACCGGGCAGAAAGAACCCGACAAACAAACCGGTTTCAGCAAATACGATAAACAGAATGAGCCATAACCCGCCATGTATAATGTAGAACATCGGGTTCAGCAGGTCCTTCCAGGTAAAATCGCGGTTCAGTTCAACTTTCCCGGTTTCCGGAATTTCATTAACTGCGATCACCTTCCGCTCATGGCCGTTCGCTTCTATCCGAAGGCTGTCGCCCGGCGCTTCAACAGTTACTGCTCCCGATGCGTCTGTCGAGTAAGCCTTGCCATTGATGGTTACCTGCAGGTTCGCCAGTGCCTCCTGGTACTGGTTCTCCAGCCTGAAAGCCGCCGTCCCCTGGGCAGTACAATACCAACTGATCAACAATCCTGCAACTACCGCTAAGCTTCGTTTCATGAAAACTTTTTTTAACTACCGTTTACCCCGGGGTGTTGGCAAATATAAAGGGTAATTCCTAACAGGCTTAAACCGGGCTATTCTCCAAGTTCACCTTCCCATTTACTTACTACCGATGTGGCAAGGGCATTCCCTACCACGTTAGTGGCCGTTCGGAACATATCGCAGAAGTGATCGATCGGTAAGATCAATGCCACACCAACCGGCGGAATGTTGAACATGGCGCAGGTTGCCAGTACTACCACCAGGGAAGCACGGGGAACGCCCGCGATACCTTTGCTGGTGAGCATCAGTACCAGTAACATAGTGAGTTGCGTGGAAAGGTCGAGGTGAATTCCATACGCCTGTGCAATGGCGAGGCTGGCGAACGTCATATACATCATGCTGCCATCGAGGTTGAATGAATACCCGAGTGGTAAAACAAACGCCACGATACGATCACGGCAACCGAAGCGTTCCAGCTCTTCGGTGAGTTTGGGAAATACCGCCTCGCTGCTGGTGGTGCTGAAGGCAATGAGCAGCGGGCTGCTGATACGCCGCAGTAATTCCCTCATCCTTCCCCGCAGTATCACAAAACCCGCGGCAATCAGGATTACCCATAACAATCCGATCCCGATCAGGAAATACGAGAAATACCGGATGTAAAAATCAAAGATCTCCAGGCCCTTTGACGCCACTACTGCCGCTATCGCCCCAAACACGCCTATCGGTGCAAAGTTCATGACGTAGTTCACCATCTTCAATATCACATGCGAGGCTACTTCCAGCGCTTTGATCAGCGGCTTTGCATAATCACCGATAGAGGCCGCAGCCACACCAAAGAAAATTGAAAATACCACCAGCTGCAGTATCTCGTTGGTGGCCATCGCCTCAATGAAACTTTTTGGAATTACGTGTTCCACGAAATTCTGTATCGAGAACGTGGTTTGCTTGCTGGCCAGGTCTTTCAACCCTTCAGTATCCTGCAAAGAGCCGCTGATATACTGGCCGGGCTGGAAATAATTAACCAGTACCAGGCCGAGGAGAAGTGAAATAAGTGAAGCCGTCACAAACCAGAGTATAGCTTTTCCGCCCACCCGGCCAACTGTTTTCAGGTCGCCGAGCTTAGCGATACCCACTACCAGCGTAGTGAATACCAGCGGCGCGATGATCATTTGAACCAGCCTGATAAAAATCGTGCTGAGCAGTTTAACGATATCGGAAAATGACTTGATTGCGGTGATTACCGCCGAGCCTTTTGCTGGAGCTGAAACAGCCGCGATCCTTTCTTCACCCGGTACCTGGAAAGTCACGGGAGTATTGGTGAGCGCAATCCAGCTGATGTGCGGCAGGCTGTCCTTTTTCAGACTGAGCCGGCTGGAATCTTTCACCACCAGCACAGGGTAAGTTACCGTTCTGTCGCCGATGCGCACGGTTACCGAATCGATCCCTGTAAAATCTTTATTGGAAACATAGGTGATCTTTTTCCCGGTGCCGTAATGATGATATAAGTACCCGACCACCACGCCGAGAATCATCGCCAGTATAATAAAGAACGTGAGCCTGTTTCCCTTCATAAGCTGGATTAGACGCCGAAAGTCGGCAAAAAAACTGCTTAGCCAAACTTTTACTCTTCACACTGTTCGCCCATTGTGCAGTTTCAAAGGCAAAACTTTTAGCGCACTTTCACAGAAAACTGTATTTTCCATGCTGGTAATTCACCAAAGCTAAAACTGCTGAGATCTGCATGAACGAAAAACATTCTTCTTTCAAACAATCACTCGGACTATTGGATGCAACCATGATCGTTGCCGGATCGATGATAGGATCGGGTATTTTCATAGTCAGCGCCGATATCGCACGAAACGTCGGCAGCCCCGGCTGGCTCATTTTCGTCTGGCTGATCACCGGTTTTATGACACTCACCGCCGCACTGAGTTACGGGGAGCTCAGTGGAATGTTTCCAAGGGCAGGCGGACAATATGTTTACCTGCGGGAAGCTTATAACCCGCTCACCGGGTTCCTGTATGGCTGGAGTTTTTTCTCTGTGATACAGACAGGTACGATCGCTGCAGTAGCGGTAGCCTTCTCAAAATTCACCGGCCACTTTTTTGAGGTCTTTGAACTTGTTGACGCAGCAAAGAACCCTTCGCACCCGAATATCATCTTTAATACGGACTGGTTCAATTTCCAGTACGCCCATCTTTTATCGGTCGCATTGATCCTGCTGCTCACCTGGGTAAATACGCGGGGGGTAAAGGAAGGCAAGATCATACAAACAACATTTACCATTGCGAAACTGTCCGCGCTGTTCGGGCTTATCATCTTCGGCTTCGCTATTGCCACCGGCGATAACTGGACAGCTAACTGGAGCGATGCCTGGTCAATGAAAAGCCTGGTGCCCAACGGCGATGGCAGTACAGTTACCGCAACTGAACTCACAGGCATGGCGGTACTCGGCGCAATTGCCGCTTCAATGGTTGGATCTATCTTCAGCAGCGATGCCTGGAATAACGTGACCTTCATAGCAGGTGAGATCAAAAATCCGAGGCGGAACATCGGAATGAGCCTGTTTCTCGGAACGCTGATCGTTACCGTAATTTATGTTACCGCTAACCTGATGTATACTTACGTATTGCCAATGGAAGGTATCGCTACTGCTCCGAAAGACCGCGTTGCTACTGCAGCCTCACAGGCCATTTTCGGAGGAGCGGTCGGCGCGGGTATCATCGCGGCGTTGATCATGATCTCAACTTTTGGCTGTAACAACGGCCTGATACTCGCTGGTGCCAGAGTATACTATACAATGGCAAAAGATGGCCTTTTCTTCAGAAGCACCGGCAGGCTCAACAAAAACGGGGTACCCGAATACGCGCTCTGGATACAGAGTATACTCTGCTGTCTCTGGGCGATCAGTGGAAAATACGGTGATCTGCTGGACATGATATCATTCGTCGTTGTCGGGTTTTACATGTTAACGATCGCAGGCATTTTTATTCTGCGGAAAAAACGACCGGACGCTGATCGTCCGTATAAAGCGTTCGGCTACCCGGTATTGCCGGTATTGTATATCCTCATGGGACTTGCATTCTGCATCCTGCTGATCATGTACAAACCAAAATTCACCTGGCCCGGCCTGCTGATTACACTGGCGGGTATACCTATTTATTATCTTGCGGTGTCCCGAAAAAACAAAGTCACTAACCAAACCAACCAATAAAAACTAATATGAGCTTATTTGTAAGAAAACCGATGGGAGCCCTGTTGAAGGAATCGGAGGAAACAGGTACCCACACATTAAAACGTACACTTGGAGCCGGCGGTTTGATCGCCCTCGGCATTGGTGCGATAATAGGTGCGGGCTTATTTTCCATTACCGGCATGGCTGCCGCTAACCATGCGGGTCCGGCAATTACCATCTCATTTGTAGTTGCGGCGCTAGGTTGCCTCTTTGCCGGCCTGTGCTATGCAGAATTTGCATCAATGATCCCGGTAGCAGGCAGTGCTTATACCTATTCTTATGCCACGATGGGGGAATTTATTGCATGGATCATAGGTTGGGATCTGGTGCTGGAATATGCCGTCGGTGCAGCTACCGTTGGTATCAGCTGGAGCCGTTACCTGGTTAAATTCCTCGAAGGCTTCGATATTCACCTTCCACAGCAACTGACACTTGGCCCCTGGGACGGAGGGATCATCAACATCCCGGCTGTTTTCATTATTGTACTGATGAGCTCTTTGCTTATTCGGGGAACACGTGAATCAGCTACCGTTAATGGAATAATCGTCGCACTGAAAGTATCTGTGGTGTTGATATTCATAATACTCGGCTGGCGCTATATTAATTCCGATAACTACGTTGATTATATTCCCGCAAATACCGGTGAATTCG
>DASVBM010000115.1:0-7864 GCA_036375835.1 Chitinophagaceae bacterium
TGCGGCGTCCTCAGCTGAGATACCAAGGTCAGCGAGGATTGTCTCTTTTTCTTTCGCATCGAAAGCGTCATCGATGCTGAGGAGGATGCTGTCATCTTTTTTCAGTCCGATGAGTTTCGGGCGGAACGCTTCTGAAAAATATTTCACCAGAAGTGAATTATCCTTGCTGATACCACCCTCCACTGCATTACCCGCATCGTCAACTTCGGTGAACTGCACATTCAGCACGTTTTCGTCACCCGTTACCGTCTCCGGTTCAGTCATTTTACCATGGCGGGTGCGCAGGCGGTCCAGTTCCTCGTTCACCATCTCGTCGGTTACCTGCACCTTGTACAGGGTTACTTTCATGTCACCGGTATTGATGCTGATCTGCGGCTTCAGTCCGATCTCGAAGGCAAACGCGTAATCGTCAGGATTGTTCATATCCATTGCACGCGCGTCGCTTTCCATCGGCAGAGGCTGGGCGAAAATATCGAGCTGCTCTTTCCCCAGGTAGCTGTTCAGTTCTTTTTCTACCGTGCGGAGCACTTCGTCGGTGAAAACGCTCTGCCCATACATTTTTTTCACCAGGCCGGAAGGAACCATCCCTTTCCGGAACCCGGGAATATTAGCAGACTTCGCATAGTTCTTCAGGCTTTTCTCAAATCCCAGCAGGTAATCTTCTTTGGAGATCTTCACCGTGAGTTTGTCGTTGAGAGGGCCGATATTTTCTCTGGTAATTGTAGCCATAACGGATTTTTCTAAATGGGCTGCAAAAGTATGCGATTGCAGGCGAAATAAGCGTTCCCGGAAGCCTTAGCTGCTGGCCTCAGACTGAAAAACCAGTTAAAACCTTGTTAAGCGGCAATAAAAAAGCCATCATATGATGGCATTCGTGCGGATGGAGGGGGTCGAACCCACACGCCTTGCGGCGCTAGATCCTAAGTCTAGTGCGTCTGCCAATTTCGCCACATCCGCTGAGGGCTGCAAAAATAGGGGAATCACCGGAACCGGTTCGCAAAGTTTTGCAAACACTCAACTGGCATTGAGCCATAGCCGGGAGATGGAACCGGTAAGTTGAACAAACTGGTTAAATGTGTCGGGTTTTGTGATAAAGCAGTTGGCGCCAATTTTATAAGCAGCTTGTTTTTCCCTGGGAGAACCGGAAGTAGTGAGCACGATGACCGGTATATGCCTCAGGTTATTATCTGCTTTGATTTCCTGCAATGCGGTCCTGCCATCCTTGCCGGGCATATTCAGGTCAAGCAGTATTACCGATGGATAATGGTCGGTGGATCTGAGTGTCTTCATCAATGACTCTCCGTCATGCATCAAAGTGAACTCCGGTTGCTGCTGGTGCTGAAGAAAAGCTTCCCGGATAGCTTCACAGTCGTCGGGGTCATCATCAACGATATAGATGTTGTGTTTTAAAGGGGGCATTATTCGGGAATTATTACGGTAAAGCTGGCCCCTTGGCCTGGCTTGCCTTCAGCGAATATAACCCCTTCATGGTTTTCCACAATTTTTTTACAGATCGCAAGTCCGATACCGGTTCCTTCGTATTCAAAGCGGCCATGCAAGCGCTGAAAAATGATGAATATTTTAGAAGCATATTCATTATCAAACCCAATTCCGTTATCGGTTACCACCAGCTTCAGGTATCGCTTGCCCGGCATCAACGCGTAATGATTCACTTCCTCGGCAGAAAGGAATGAATGGCTGATTTCAATTTCCGGCGAGCGCCCGGAAGGGATAAATTTCAGAGAATTACTGATAAGATTCTGAAGCAGTTGCCGCATCTGCGACCGGATCACCCGCGCCCCGGGAAGCGCGGAATACCTGATCGTTGCGCCTGTTGTTTCGATCTTAAACTCCAGTGTCTGTAAGACTTCGTTTAACAACTCCAGCAGGCTGACCTGCTGAAACGACTTATCGCCGGAAATCAGCGATACCGATAACAGGTCATTAATCATTGCCTGCATTCTTGCAGACGAGTCTACTATCTTCTGAAGGAAGATCCTTCCGTCTTCTTCCAGTTTGTCTTTGTGATTACTCAGGAGGCGGTCACCGAAAATGGAAATCTTGCGCAGGGGTTCCTGCAGGTCATGACTGGCCACATAGGCGAATTCCTCCAGGCTGGCGTTTGACTGTTCAAGCTCCAGGTTCTTCTTGGAAAGCCGGCGTTCCATTTCCTTGCGATCAGTAATATCCAATGCAGAACCGAGCACCTGAGTCGCTTCGCCTGCGGCATTACGCAGGAAGACCACCTCACGGGTGAGCAGCCATTTCCATTCACCCGACCGGCTGCGGATACGCCCTTCAAACTGGTGCATGGTCACGCCATCTTCCTGCTTGTACTTCACATAAGTATCCGGCGATTTGATCGTATCCTCGGGATGCAGGTACATATACACCTTGTCTCCCAGCGCAAGTATTTCTTCGGGAGTATAACCAAGCACAGCCGTAACTTCCTTATTGAGGTAGAGAAAACGCTGCTGTTCCAGGTCGAACAGGTAAAGGATGGTAGGCGAGGCTTCGGCTATATGCGAGATGAATCGTCTCTGTTCGGCGACAGTTTGCTCGGCGATGACGCGTTCTGTTATATCGATTGAGATATTGAGGATGTTCTCAACTTTCCCCTGCGAATTCCGGTCAAAAATGGTTCCGAATGTATGTATCCACCTGTATTCCCCATCGCTTCTTTTCGCGCGATACTGGAAATCCACAATCAGTTCCTGGTCTTCGTTTTCCGGTTGGTTTGCCCATTCCAGTGCCTTACTGTTTTTCTCCATCAGCGCTTCCAGGTCGTCCGGATGCACCAGCGCCGTAAAGAAAGCGATACCACCTTGCAGGGCTTCCTCCGGCTCGTAACCTAACAATGACTTCAGTCCCTGGCTTACAAAACTGTACCGGCCGCTGTTGATATTGTACGAAGCGATCACTGATGGTGTTGCATCGGCAATCTTCTTGATAAAATTCTGATTGCTTCGCAGTTCCTGTTCAATCTTCTGCTGCTCGGTTACGTCCTGGCAGGTGCCCAGCAACTGGAACACGTGCCCTTCTTCATTCATGAGCCCTTCTCCCCGGCTGTGCAGGGTACGGATGGCACCGTCTGTTTTCCGTACGTTACGGAAATACAGATCGAACGGCTTTCCGGTTTTCATACTCTCGGATACAAAGCCGGCTACCAGTTCGCGGTCTTCAGGATGAACATAGTCGCTGAAATTATCCTGGTTCAGCTCAACCGATTGCGGCTCGAGGCCGAATATCCTATACAGTTCATCTGTCCAGTAGATCTTGCCGCTGTCAACTTCCAGGATCCAGTTTCCAAGGTGTGCGATCGATTGCGCTTGCTTGTACAGTGCTTCGCTGCGCTGCAGGCGGCGAACCATTTGCTCTCTTTCGGTCACATCCTGGGCTGTGCCGATCATCCGGAACACTTCACCGTTCTCATCCAGCAACACTTCACCTTTTGAATGAATATAACGGCGCTGTCCGTCTGGCCAGATAATCGAGTGCGTGATATCGTAAGGCTCGTGGTGATTGTAGCAGTTGAATATGGCTGTTTTCAGGCTTTCACGTTCTTCCTCCGGCACCCGCGCAAGGTAGGTTTCCAGTGTCAGTTCTTCCGAGAACGGTTCCAGCCCGAAATTGCGGTAGGTCTGTTCATCCCAGCTGATCACGTCGCCTTTTACAGACCAGGTCCAGTTGCCAATGCGGGAAATTTCGAGCGATTGCTTGTAGAGTTCGCGACTGGTCTGGAGTTCTTCAATCAGTTTCTCTTTCTCGGTTACATCCTGTTCGGTCCCGATGATATAATGTGGCTGTCCCTCGTTGTCGTATTGCAGCTCTGCAATTGAATGTACCACTTTCTCATCGCCGGTATCGGTGATGATCCGGAAGATATCGTCATACTTCTCCCGCAATGGTTCTGCAATCTTGCGTTCAATATAGCCAAGATCTTCCGGGTGAATGAACCGGAGGAAACGCTGAATCGTAATTTTTTCCGACTGCGGAGCAAGGCCGTAAATGCGGTACATCTCATCGCTCCACTCCAGCTCACCGTTACGGATGTTCCAGCGCCAGTTGCCGATATGCGACAGCGACTGTGCCTGTTTATACAGTATCTCGCTGTTCCGTAACCTGCTGATCATTTCCTCCCTCTCGGTAACGTCCTGCAACGTGCCGATCATCTTGTAGGCCTTCCCTTCTTCATCATATAAAGTTTCACCGACCGCGTGCACTGTTTTTAAAACTCCATCTTTGCTGATGATGCGGAAATAAAAATCGTAGGGCTGCTGCCTTTCCCGGGACTCAAGGATGATCGAGGCAACACGAACCGCATCATCCGGGTGATGGAAGGCTGTAGCTTTTACCGAACTCACCGGTTCTCCCGGCTCCAGGCCATAGATCCGGTACAACTCATCACTCCATTCCAGCTTATCCTGCATAAGGTCCCAGCTCCAGTTTCCGATATGCGTCAGCGACTGAGCTATTTTATTGATCGATTCGCTTCGCTGCAGTTTCTGCACCATGTATTGCCGCTCGGTAACGTCCATCACCGTCCCGCGTACTACAGCCTCTGATTTCTGGTTTAAACCCACCGTCGCCTTCATCCAGACAATCTTTTGCTGGTTATCCTTACACACCCGGAACTCAAAATCCAGTGGCTGGTGTTCCCTGGTCATCCTCTCGATCCCCTCCCGCATTTTTTTCCGGTCGCCAGGGTGAACGAGTTCCAGGAATTCTGATGGTTCCATTCCTTTTTCAACGCCAAGTATGCGATAACACTGCGGAGTAGCTTCGCGGCTATCGGTGGAGAGGTTCCAGACGAAGCTTCCGATGCTTGCCAGTTCCTGTGCTTCCAGCAGCTCCGATTCCCGTAACTGCAAACGGTCTGCAGTATGTTTCTCATCCGTTATATCCAGCGCAATACCGATCACTTCTGAAACAACGCTCTCCGGATCCCGTCGAAAAACAGATTCATAGGTACGCATCCAGCGGAATCCACCGGAAGCATCTTTAATGCGAAAACTGATACTCCGGATCTCATCGTCGGCAGCCGACCGGAATGCATCGAAGTTCGAACGCACAAGGGAAATGTCGTCCGGATGAATGAAACGGTCAACAAAATCCTCCTGCGACTGCAGCCATTCATCAGTTTCATAGCCCAGCTTGTGGGCGACTGTACGGTTCACATATTTTGTGCTCTGCTGCCGCAGGTCGTATACATAAATGATACCTGGTGAGGTTTCAGCAATCCGGCCGATAAAATGCGAGTGTTCGGAAATCTTATCCTTCAGGATGCTGATGAAGGTGTTGGTTGAGTGAAGCACCATTTCCAGCCCCAACTGGTCGATTTCTGAAATGATGGCCAGGGCATCGGCAAGGATGCCCGAATATTCCGGCAGAAAAGCCACCATTGCCTTCTTCCTGATGAAGCTCACCAGTGAAATGTCTTCGGCTGAAATGTCGTACTTGTCCACCAGTTGCAACTGGTTTGCGAACCATTTACGGTTCGCCTCGCGGATATGTTCTTTAACACTACCGTCTATGAGTGCGTCAAGCAGTTCTACTTGTCCCGGGCGTGATAATTCTATCAGCGCGTCTTCTGTCATCCCTTCAAAGAAACGGAGCAGCGGCAGCTTCAGTTCTCTTGAATAACGAAGCTGCACACGAATGTAATCCTCCAGCTTCTCCTGCTTCAGAAACCGGGCAAAATCGGGCAGATATCTGAACTTCAATTGTACTGGCTGTTGTTTGCGGACTGCTTCCACAATAAAATAAGTTTAGTCAACACTGATCGCGTGTCTTTCAACAGTGGGGATGTATCGGGTAGGACATTGAAGATACAAAAAGAAATCTATCGGCCTGATCGGGATTTTCGCTTCCAGGGCAAGGGCAGTGATTTCCATTCCTGTTGCTCCGCCCGGGCTATCACCGCCACAAAAACCGCTGACACCAAAATGGATAATAACAGGCTGAACCACGGCCCCGGCAGCAGGCCGGACAGCACAGAATGAATGAAATACAACAATACAACAGTGGCTATATATGCCATCAGCTTTTTCCAGTGATAAGGTATGGGATAATATTTTTGTCCCAACACATAACTGATAACCATCATAAACGCGTAACAAGTAAAGGTGGCCCAGGCGCTGCCCACGTATCCCCAGACCGGGATCCACCAGATGTTCAGTATGATGGTAATCGCTGCGCCGGCCAGGGTGATCCAGGCCCCTGCCAATGTACGGTTGGTGAGCTTATACCATACCGTAAGGTTATAGTAGATTCCCAGGAAAACGCTGGCCATTGCCAGTACAGGGATCACGCGTAGTCCTTCCCCATACGCTTTTGCATTGGCACCGTAACCGATATACTGTATGATCGAAAGGTTGGTTGCGATAAGCAACCACATCAGGCAGCAGATGATGACGAAGAATTTCATCACCCTTGCATAAATGGAAGGCGCTTGTTTGTCTTTCGACTGGTTAAAGAAAAATGGCTCCGCACCCAGCCGGAACACCTGGATGAACAAAGTGATGAGTACCGCCAGTTTATAGTTCGCTCCGAAAATCCCAAGCTGCCTCAGTGCCTCTTCCCGGGGCAGATCGACCACCCGGAGGTATATGACGCGACTGAGCATTTCATTGATCATTCCGCCGAAGCCAACGATGATCAGTGGCCAGGAATATTTCATCACTTCCTTCCACAGTTTAGTGTCAAACTCAAAACGGAACCGGAACTCTTTCAGCAGCAGCAGGAGGGTGACGATGCTGCCGATGATATTGGCGATAATATAGTAGCCGATGCCGATTCGTGGATCGTAAACACCAGCGAGCGGGCTGCCGGGGTTCTTTTCAAGTACAGCAGGGCAAACTCCGATGAAGAAGATAATGAAAGCCACATTCACCAGGATACCGATCACCTTTACAAAAGCATAGCGCCTCGGCCGGCCTTCCTGCCGCAGTTTTGCAAATGGCAATACGGAAAGCGTGTCGAAGAACAGAATCCAGGCAACCCAGCGGATATATTCCGGATGTTCTTTCATTTCCACTGCATCCGCGATCTGCGGGGCAAAGAAATAGAACAGGAAACTGAATACAGCCGTTGTTACCAGCATCGAAACCATCAGTGTGCTGTATAGCCGCCTGCTGTCTGCCGTCTGAACGAAACGGAAATAACTTGTTTCCAGTCCGTAGGTATACAGGATGTTCAGGAACGGGATGAGCGCATACACCTGGGTGATAAACGCGGTGCTTACGGGCGCATACAACCAGAACAGAAAGATGTTGGTGGCGTAGCCGAGAAAGCGCGTGGCGATCGTTGGAACGCCGTACCATAGAGTCTGCCCCGCTAATTTTCTGATTCCGCTCAAAGAGGATTCGCTGTTGTTAGGACACAAATATAATCGGATGCTCCTGAACACCGGCTACTACTATCCGAGGGATTCCTCAGCCGTTCATCGCTGCGAGGATCCTCTGCTGCACTTCCTGCAACTGTTCGGCGGTGAGCCTGAGTTTTTCGCGGCCGGGACTCATATCCGCGGTGCGATTGGTAGGAATGAGATGGATATGGGCGTGGGGCACTTCCAGTCCTACCGTGATAATGTTGACACGATTACATGGAAAAGCCCTTTCAATTGCCTTCGCCACCGGTTTGGCAAACACCAGTATACCGGACAGGTATTCATCCGGGACATCGAAGATCCTATCCACTTCGGTCTTCGGGATCACCAGCGTATGTCCGTATGCGAAAGGAAACACATCCAGGAAAGCAAGGAAACGATCGTCCTCCGCGATTTTGTAGGAAGGAATTTCGCCGTTGATGATCTTAGAGAAAATAGTCATGGCCTCAGCTTTCAGGCTAAGTTAGTACAAATAAA
>DASVBM010000232.1:0-2414 GCA_036375835.1 Chitinophagaceae bacterium
TCATTACAGCAATACACCTTATAACCGAGTGAGTGGAATTTCCAGCAGAGATCGATCTCTTCAAAATGCATGAAGAAATACTCATACATGCCGTGGACCTCGGCGTAGGCGGATTTTCGTACCAGCAGGCAAGCGCCACCCGCCCAGAACACTTCCGCCGTGGGATACTGCCCCTGATCTTTCTCAACCGTATCGAATATCCGGCCCCGGCAGAATGTATAACCCAGCACGTCGATCATTCCGCCACAGGCGCCGCCGTATTCAAAATTCTCTTTCTGATGATGAGCAAGTATCTTACTCTGGCAGGCCGCAATGGCGGGGTCTTTTTCCATCAGTGCCACCATCGGCTCCAGGAAGCCCGGGGTGACCTCGACGTCCGAGTTCAGCATCAGCAGGTAGGTTTCCTGCATTCTGTTGAAGGCATGGTTGTATCCGCCGGCGAATCCCAGGTTAGCACCGGTTTCAATGACCCGAACCCAGGGGTGTTCTTTCTGCACAAACGCAACTGAATCGTCGGTGCTTGCGTTATCAATCACATAAACAGTATATGACGGATAGGAGAGGTCGCGGAGAAAAGGAAGAAACTGCTCCAGGTAACGCCTGCCATTCCAGTTCAGGATCCCGATTCCGACAGTTGGATAATTCATCGTTTGCTAAGTTCAGAAAGCCTGGAAACGTATTTGCCAATCATATCGAATTCGATATTCACTTTTTGTCCCGGTTGCAGTTGCTGAATGCTGGTATGTTCAAAAGTATACGGGATGATCGCCACGGTAAATGAATCCCTGCCTGCGTTGAACAGCGTGAGGCTGGTACCGTTCACTGTAACCGATCCTTTTTCAATCACCAGGTGTGCATGGCCGGGATCGAACGAAAAGCTGAATTCCCAGCTTCCGTTTCGTTCGCTGCGGGCAGTACAGATGGCTGTTGTATCGACGTGTCCCTGCACAATGTGGCCGTCAAGCCTGCCGTTCATTTGCATGCTCCGCTCCAGGTTCACCAGCTTACCTTCTGCCCAGCTGCCTAGCGTGGTTTTCCGGAGTGTTTCTTCAATGGCGGTCACCCGGTGCCGGCCGCTTTCTATAGCTTCAACCGTGAGACAGACACCCTCATGGCTGAGGCTTTGGTCGACTTTCAGCTGATCGGATATCGGCGATTCCACCCAAAACGTCCTGTTGGTGCCTGCAGGCTCAACGCTGATGATCCTGCCCATTGCTTCGACAATGCCCGTAAACATAGCTGCAAATAGAAGGAATATTTCGATTTGCCGGGCTGATATTCATATACTTTGGGCGTTTTGCCGCTACGGGCCCGGAAGGGCAGTTCCGGTATATCGCTGCGGCGATCTGCTTCGGGGAAAGGCGATTTTAACCTGCTGTTAAGCCCGGCCGCATGAATTTTGCGGTCCTGCTTTTTGGAATTTCGGTTAATCTGCTATATTTGCATCCCGAAAAACAGGAATTAAAAAATTACCAAAGGAGGTATATTACCATGTTAATCATTGACTCAAAAGATTGTGAAAACATCGACAAGGCGTTGAAAAAGTACAAGAAGAAGTTTGAAAAAAGCAAGACGCTGCTGCAGTTAAGGGAGCGCCAGAGCTTTACCAAACCTTCTGTAAGACGTCGCGGCGAGGTGCTGAAGGCGATCTACAAGCAACAGATTGCCAGCGGTAAGCTCGAGGTATAACGGGCACTCCTTTACCAGAATATTATAGCCATAGAGTATTAACTTTATGGCTACTTTTTTTATGGCCACACAAGAGTTACCCATCCAGGCTTTCCTTGACTATGTACGCTTTGAAAAGCGTTATTCGCAGCACACGATCACATCCTACCAGAACGACCTCGAGCAGTTTTTCAGTTTCCTGAAGAATTTTGACTCGCCGCCTGTAACTGCGATCACCGCTGCTTATGTCCGCAGCTGGCTGGCCGGCCTGAAAGGGGAGGAGCACCTCACCGCAAAAACCATCAACCGGAAGATCAGTACGCTTAAGTCCTTTTTCAAATACCAGCAGAAGCTGGGTGTTATCAGCGTGAACCCGATGACTACAGTATCCGCTCCGAAAATCAGTCGTAAGCTGCCGCAGTTCGTAAAGGAGGACGATATGCAGACGCTGTTCAACTATGTGGAATTTCCGGACGATTGGGCGGGTCGTACCAACCGGCTGATACTCCTGATGCTCTACAGTACCGGCATGCGATTGAGCGAACTCATCGGATTGCGTGAAACTCAGCTGGATGAATACAACCAGCAGGTAAAAGTGCTTGGTAAGGGTAATAAGGAAAGGGTGATTCCGGTTTCGTCTGAACTGATGCAGGAAGTGAAGGCCTATGTTGCTGCGAAGCCGGCAGGATCGGGAACGCAGGTTTTTGTGACTGCCAGTGGAAAGCCGCTGTACCCGAAGCTGGTGT
>DASVBM010000108.1:0-11015 GCA_036375835.1 Chitinophagaceae bacterium
AACGATAACCGCCTGAAAGCTCTTTTGCTTTATTACCCCACATGAGTATTGCGCCGTAACCACCGCGACCGGGGTTGCCGCGACTGGCGCCGTCGGTGTAGATGATGAGTGGATGGGAATCAGACATAGTTCAACCTGGTGTATTCGCCGGAATCTAAGCAGTAAAATATTCTCCGCGCATATAAAGTCGGGCTTTACCGCTCATGAGCACCCTGTCGCCCCTGAGTTCGCAATCCAGGTATCCGCCGCGTTTAGAAAGCTGCCTTGCACTGAGTTTCGTCTTGCCGGTCTGCCTGCTCCAGAAAGCAGTAGTGATGGTATGCGCCGAACCGGTTACCGGGTCTTCGTTGATTCCGCTCTGCGGGTAAAAGCAACGCGACACGAAATCGGTATCATCTCCTTTCGCCGTTACAATGACGCCGCGCGATTCAACTTTTCCGAGCGTCAGGAAATCAGGGTCCAGCTGTTCAACCGCCTGCTGCGAGTCGAGTAAGACCATATAATCCCAGGCCGCGCGGTAGACCTTGCCGGAAGTGATGTTTAATCCTTCCATCAGTCCGGCCGGTACCGATGTTTCTTCGGGGAAGTTGGCCGGGAAATCCAGGGTGATCATATCGCCGTTGCGGGTAACGATCAGTTCCCCGCTTTTGCTTTGAAACCGGATGGTATCTACGGTCTCGCCCCGCTCGTTGAATAGCACGTAAGCCGAGGCCAGCGTGGCATGGCCGCAAAGATCCACTTCCACCGTAGGCGTAAACCAGCGGATGTGATAGGATCCTTCACCCTGCTTCACAAAAAATGCGGTTTCGGCAAGATTGTTTTCCATGGCCAGCTTCTGCATTATATCGTCAGGAAGCCATTTGTCTAGTGGACAGACAGCGGCAGGATTTCCTGCGAACAGCTGGTCGGCAAAAGCGTCTACCTGGTATATCTTCATGATCAAAACATTATCGTTACGGTAAACCTGGTATTATTATACCTGGAACACACCGGTTTTAAAGGCCGGGATCTCGGGGTTGTTATTGGCAGCCCTGATGCCTTCGGAGATCACCATCCGCGTTTCAATGGGATCAATGATGGCGTCTACCCACAAACGTGCCGCGGCATAATAAGGCGTGGTCTGTTTCTCATAGCGACCCTTGATGGTATCGAGCAGCGATTTTTCGTCTTCAGGAGTGATCTCTTTTCCTTTTGCTTTCAGTCCTGCCACCTGTATCTGTAACAGCGTCTTCGCGGCCTGTTCACCACCCATTACCGCAATTCGCGCAGAAGGCCAGGCATAGATGAACCGGGGATCGTAGGCCTTACCGCACATGGCGTAGTTGCCCGCGCCATAACTGTTGCCGGTGATGATGGTGATCTTTGGTACCACCGAGTTCGCCACCGCGTTCACCAGCTTTGCGCCGTCTTTGATAATACCGGCGTGTTCGCTGCGGCTGCCGACCATGAACCCGGTTACGTCCTGCAGGAACACGAGGGGAATTTTTTTCTGATTGCAGTTCATGATGAAACGCGCAGCTTTATCCGCACTGTCATTGTAGATCACGCCGCCCATCTGCATCTCGCCTTTTTTTGTTTTGGTGATGGTGCGCTGGTTGGCTACGATGCCAACAGCCCATCCCTCAATGCGGGCGTATCCGCAGACGATCGTTTTGCCGTAGTCTTCCTTGAACTGTTCGAATTCCGAATTGTCAACAATGCGCTCAATGATGTCGACAACGTTGTACGGTTTCAGGTTGCCTTCGGGGATGATTCCATAAATCTCTTCGGGATTCTTTTTGGGGGGCACCGGTTTGATACGGTCGAACCCCGCCTCCGGGTTATGTCCCAGCTTCGCAATGATCTTTTTCACCTGGTCCAGGCATTCTTTCTCCGTTTTGAATTTGTAGTCCGCGATGCCGGATATCTCTGTATGCGTCACCGCGCCGCCCAGTGTTTCGTTGTCTATGTCTTCACCCACTGCGGCTTTTACCAGGTAGGGACCGGCCAGGTAGATGCTGCCATTTCCTTCCACCATCAGCGTTTCGTCGCTCATGATGGGAAGGTAGGCGCCACCCGCCACACAGGCACCCATAACCGCCGCGATCTGGGTAATGCCCATAGCGCTCATCACCGCGTTATTTCGGAATATGCGACCGAAGTGTTCTTTATCGGGAAATATTTCGTCCTGTAAAGGAAGGAATACGCCGGCGCTGTCAACCAGGTAGATTACCGGTAAACGGTTTTCCATAGCGATCTCCTGTAACCGCAGGTTCTTTTTCCCGGTGATCGGGAACCAGGCGCCTGCTTTTACCGTCTGGTCGTTTGCCAGGATCACGCACTGCCTGCCGCTCACGTAACCAATACCGGCAACTGTACCGCCTGCGGGGCAACCGCCCTCTGCTTCGTACATCTCAAACCCGGCAAATGCGCCGATCTCGATGAAGCGCTGGTCTTTGTCGCAGAGGTATTCAATACGTTCGCGTGGAGAAAGTTTGTTCTTTTCTTTCTGTTTTTCCATTGACTTCTTCCCGCCGCCAAGCCTGATCTTCTCAAAATATTGGCGGGACTGGCTCACCGCCAGTTTCATCCAGTCTTCATTCCGGTTGAATTCTACGTTCATTCAGCAGTTCGTTAGGTGGGCAAAGATAGGGTGTTGGGGGCTGGGTCGCGCGGGCTTCCGGCGATCGGGATTGTTTGCCCGGTTTAATAAAATTCCATGGCATACTCACCTCAGTATTCAATCGTGATGATCAGTTTTCCCGCCGTATGCGGGCTTGCCGCTACCATTTTGCAACCAGCTTCAGGTTTACCAGTCTCGGCGTTAACCGGTTCGGCATTGTGAACACGTTGTTCGCGAAATCTTTGATGAGCATGTAGCTGATGGTATTCGGGCGGTCGATCAGGTTGAATACCTCGAGGCTGGCCCAGATGCTTTTGAAATTACGGAAGGGTGAATGGCTCCTGCGTATACCTTCCGTGGCGTCTAGCAGTAAGGCGCTGAAGCCAAGGTCCACGCGGATATAAGGTTCGATCACCAGCGCGTTGCGGTATTTCACGCTGCCGGGAATATTGTAGGGCAGGTTGCTGCCGTAAAGGGTATTCAGGTAAACGCGGATGTTCCGGTTGGTGCTGAGGTAATCCTGGAAGAACATGCCAAACGTGATCATGCGGTCGGTAGGGCGCCGCACGTAGCCCACATTGACCGCTGAACTGTCTACCGGCACCTGGTCGGGTGTTGAGCCGGTGATCACTTCCCCTGCAGCATTGCGGTAGATGCGATAGAAGTCTCCTTCCAGGTCCTCCCTGGTTTTCATGAAGCCGATACTCACCCAGCTTTCGGCGTCAGGTACCAGTTCGCCAAAAAGCCGCGCTTCGAGGCCCGTGGCCCAGGCCTTAGCCATGTTCTCACCGAAATAGCGAAGCCTTACGTTGTCTATGTCATAGGGAACTACATCCCACATATTCTTGTAATAGGCTTCTGTCTGGATCCGGGCGGGCCGATCGAACAGGCGGAAGTTGTAATCCATGCCAGCGCTGAGCTGCCAGCTCTTCTGCGCCCTGAGATCTTCATTCACCGTGCCGTTGTATCGCCTCAGTTCGCGGTAGAACGGAGGCTGGTGATACAGACCTGCTGAAGCTTTGAACACCACGTCTTTCTTCCATCGCTTCGGAACAAACGAAATACCGATGCGCGGTGACACCAGGAACTCTTTATTCAGCGTATTGTAATTGTAACGGACGCCGGCCTGCAGTATCACGTCTGCCGAATCACGGAACTGGATGTTGTCCTGGATATAACCATTTAAACGGGTAACATCCAGCGATGTTCTTCCATTAAGCGATTTGAACAATGCGAGCACCGAAGGATTGTAAGGCAGCGAATAGCCCGCTGAATCATTATACTCCCATTCGTGCAGCTTATCGCTGATCGATTGCCGGTCAATGCTTTGTCCCCATTGAATGAAATGCTTCCCTTTATCGAGGCTGCCTTTATGCGAGGCGTTGATGACGGTTATGTCAAGCGTATTGCGCACATAATTCTGGAACACGCCTGCGCCGAGTGGGTTTACGATCAGTCCAAAGGTTGACTGGCTGCGGTCGAAGTCGCGTTCGCCGAAAAGATAAGCGCCGGTTATGTCTATGTTTTCTTCTTCGTTGTTGTTGAAGCTGCTCAGCATCCATTTCAGCTTCAGGTTCCTGTTTGGAGAATTCGTCGCTGCGATACCGAAGAAACCCGTGCCGTAACGGTCTCTTTCCTGCCCGTCGAAATAAATATCCATCGCGAGGTTGGCAGTGAACAAAGGAGAGAAGACAGAAGAAGTGAGTTTACTTTCCTCGGGGAACAGCGTGAATTTCGTTTTTGAAATATTAGCCAGTAATTCCAGTTCCCATTTGCGGTTCGGCTGGTAGGTAAGCAGGGCCTGCAGGTCGGAGGACGAGGGTACATAGTTCCCTTTTGTTTCCTGGCTGCCGAGCAGGTTGCGGTTGCTGCGGTTGCGGACACCGAACAGGTAAGTGAAGCGCTTATTGTCGGAAAGGCCTTCAAGGTGAAATGACTGCTCCAGCAGGCCAAGGTGCGCCGATCCGCCAAAACGCGTGGGTCTGCGGTAACCGATATCCAGTACAGAACTCATTTTGTCGCCGTACTTCGCCTGGAATCCTCCGTTATAAAAACGGACGGCGCCGGTGAGGTCAGGGTTGATAAAGCTGAGGCCTTCCTGTTGCCCGCTGCGCACGAGGTAGGGCCGGTAAACCTCGAAATCGTTTACATATATCAGGTTCTCATCGTAGCTGCCACCACGGACAGTATATTGAGACGTGAGCTCGTTGTTGCTGCCGACAAATATTTTAATGAGCTGCTCGATGCCGGAAACAGGAGATGGGTTCACTTCGGTCCGGGTAGGGTCTATCGTTACGCGCCCGGGTTCTCTTCTGCCTTTGTTCTGATTGATGACGATCACCGGGTCGAGCTTTCCCGAAAACTTCTCCAGCTTAACGGTTAACTGTTCGGATTCACCCGCGTTCAGGTACATGGTTTTACGCACGCTGTTCCATCCTTCGGCGAAAAATATGAGCGCCACCTGCCTGTTCGAGGGAACGGTTATAGTGAAGCGGCCGGAATCGTTCGTCAATGCTTTCGTGTTCTTTCCCACAACATAAACGGTTACTTCGGGCAGCGGACGGTCGTCTTCATCTACTACAAGGCCCGAAACCGTAGCAGTCTTTTGCGCGAATGAGATAATGGGGAAGAAGAACAACAACAGCAGCAGTCTCATGAACTTCGGTTGACTTGTACGAATTGCCGCTAAAAGTACTGATATTAAATTATTATGACTGTCATAGAATTTCTGGGGGGAATGTGTAATATTTGTGATTCAAAAAATTGTACTATGAAGAGAATTTTTACTCTATTCTTATTCGGTGGATTGTCTTCAATGGCGTATAGCCAGACTTATCACGATCTATCAACATCACCCTTAACGCAAAACTGGACAGACGGAAGTCTCATTACAGCGAATGACAACTGGTCGGGAATTCCCAGCATCAGGGGATTTTTAGGTAACGATGTAACCGGTGCGACAGGTGCTGTACCTGATACTTTATTGACTGAAGGTATTAGCCCCACAATCGATGTGATCGCGAACCAGAATAAGCCAAGTACCCTTACCAGCGGCGGGGTTGCAGAATTTGATGGCATTATTAACCCTACCATAGCACTCCAGGGTTCTGGAACTGCGGATGCTCCGTATATCATGTTGTATTTAAACACGACCGGAAGGCAGAATATCAACATCTCTTTTAATGCCCGCGATATCGACAGCAGTGCTGATAACGCTATTCAACCGATCGCTGTCCAGTACAGGATTGGAAATACCGGACCGTTTACAAATATTTACCTGTTGGCTGATGCGACAACCGGCCCAAGCCTTGGTGACATGACCACCGCTGTTTCAGTGCCACTTCCGGCAAATGCAAATAACCAGGCCCAGGTTGAGGTGAGAATAATAACAGCAAACGCAGCGGGAAGCGACGAATGGGTTGGCATTGATGATATCGTTGTTTCGCAAGGAACTGTTCTGCCTGTTCAGTTGGTTTCATTTGCCGCAATTCTCTCAGGCAGCAAAGTAAACGTAAACTGGACAACAGCGAATGAAGTAAACGTGCTTGGCTATGATGTTGAAAAGAGTATAAATGGTAAAGACTTCATGCCGATTTCGATGATTCATTCAGAAGGCGTAGTTTCAACTAAGAACTATTCTTACGTTGACCAGAACGCAGTTCCGGGCGTAAGCTATTACCGGCTGCGGATGAACGACAAGGATGGCTCTTACAAGCTGAGCCAGGTGGTAATGGTTAAAAACTCGTCAGTTGGTGTGAGCATTTACCCGAACCCGGTACGTGCCGCGATTACTGTGCAGCACGAATCAGCTACTGCGGGTGCTATGATCACCATCGTCAGCATGAACGGCAAACAACTGCTGAGCGTAAACGCTGCTGCAGGTACCGCCCAGACTACAATCGATGCTTCGAAACTTGCACCCGGCGCCTATATGGTTATCTTCAATAACAACGGTACCAGGGCTTCAAAGCAATTTATCAAGGAGTAATAGTTTGATTGAAAGATTTTATAAAAAAGAGGCTGCCGGAATGAGCAGCCTCTTTTTTATTCTGAGGAGTGCAGACACCGCATTTATCCGGTTACGGCTTTCAGCTGCGCAATGGTTCCCCGGGGGTCAGCGGAACTAAAAACGGTATTGCCTGCTACCAGTACGTCGGCGCCGGCGGCAACAATTTCTCCTGCATTATCAAGCGTAACGCCACCATCAATCTCAATCAGCACGTTCAGCTTGCGCTCATCGATCATGCCGCGCAGCTGTTTGATTTTTTCCAGTGTAAACGGGATGAATTTCTGCCCGCCGAAACCAGGGTTTACGCTCATCATGCACACAACGTCTATCTCGTGCAGGATATCGCTGAGCGCCGAAACGGGTGTATGCGGATTGATGGCAACCCCCGCTTTCATACCCAGGCTTTTGATCTGCTGGATATTCCGGTGCAGGTGATTGCAGGCTTCTATATGAACGGTGAGAATATCCGCGCCGGCTTTTTTAAAGGCCTCGGTCAGGTACTCCGGCGTAAGGATCATCAGGTGCACATCGCAGACCTTGGAAGTCGTTTTCCGGATCTTTTCGATGACGGGTATCCCGAAACTGATATTGGGCACGAACTGGCCGTCCATCACATCCAGGTGGAACCATTCGGCTTCGCTTTCATTCAGCATCTGGCAATCCCTGCTAAGGTTCAGGAAATCGGCCGACAACAAAGAGGGTGCGATAATAGGCATAAATAGTTCCGTTAAGGTGTGAAAACTGGATTTTGCTGCGAAGATAAAGGCTAGTTGCAAGGTGCGATCCGAAGATATCCACGGCGGTGGATCAGATAGCCTGTCCAGCCAGCCTGGTGATGGCTGCGGAAGCTTCTTTCAGCCCCGGGTCGAGGTTGATGGCCTGCCGGTACACGTTGATCGCTTCCTGCGGCTTACCCATCGCCTCGTATGTTTTACCCTGCCAGTAAAACGCGTCTGCGTAGGTAGGCTCTACGTCGGCCGCCACCTGGAAGATCCGCAGCGCCTGCCTGTATCGTTTGCGGTCAAAATACAGGAATCCTTTTTCAAGATAGGCCACCATATATTTCCGGTCATGCGTTATACAGCGGTTAAACAACCGCTCAGCCATTTGCATATTACCGGTCCTGGCATGATACACACCCGCAATAAAGTCGCAATGTGCCAGGGTCTCATCATCAAACTGTGTCTTCGATACCGTGTTCACCACCAGCAGGGCACGCGGGTCTTTCCGTTCGGCAAGCAGGTTGGCAAGATATAATTGATTGTTTGGATCAGGGTAGATGGACAGCGACTTCAGGTAAGATTCTATCGCCGAAGCGGTATCGCCGTTCCGTTCCAGCAACTGCGCGTTCCTCGCCCAAACGCTGTTGTTGTTACTGTCTTTTTTGAGAATCACCTGCATGTGAGAAAGCGCATCGCGGTACCGGCGAAGGCTGTCAAGCGCATTCACCAGGTTCAGCCTCAACTGCAGGCTGTCGGGGTATTTCTCTGCCCGCAGCACCAGTTCATTCACCAGTTTGTCGGCAGCCGAAACCTCAGCCGTATCCTCGTGTTCTTTCTTACCCTTGCAGGAAAAGATCACGACGAGTACAAAGACCGGTATCAACAGGTATCTCATACACCAAAATTACGATCAAGTTCACCAGTTCTAACGGTTTTATGACAATTGTAGCGAGCGGCAGCCCTTAGCTTTGGCGAAACAACCCCGCAATGAAAAGCACGTTTGCGCTCATTCTCCTGCTGACAGTGGTCATCTCTGGCTGGACCGGCATCAATGGCGAACAACAGGCGAACACAGATGATACCCTGCACTATCCCGAGGAGAAACATTTCCGCAACCTGCGGCAGCTCACTTTTGGCGGGGACAATGCAGAGGCATACTGGAGCTACGACGGGCGCTACCTGATTTTCCAGCGCACCAGTGAGAAGGACGGTATTCCCTGCGACCAGATATTTATCGGACGGGTACCACAGACCCCTGATGAGCCATTCCGGTACAGGATGGTCAGCAGTGGGAAAGGACGTACTACCTGCGCCTACTTTTTGCCCGATGGAAAACATTTTATTTACGCGTCTACCCATCAGGGGGGCGATAGCTGTCCACCTCCACCCGACCGTTCCCGGCATGGTAACCGGTACATCTGGCCGCTGTATGACAGCTATGATATTTTTCTGGCCGACACTTCCGGTAAAATTGTAAAGCAGCTTACAAACGCGAAAGGGTATGACGCCGAAGGAACGCTTTCACCCGACGGCAAAAAGATGATCTACTGCAGCGACAAATCCGGCGACCTGGAACTCTATGTTATGGACCTTGCTACCGGCAACGAAAAACAGGTAACCAGCAAAACCGGTTATGATGGCGGCGCCTGGTTTAGCCCTGACGGTACGAAGATCGTTTGGCGTGCCAGCAGGCCAAAGACCGCGGAGGAGATCAGAGACTACCAGGAACTGCTGGCGCAGGGACTGGTTGCGCCCACCAACATGGAAGTTTGGGTTGCGGACGCAGACGGCAGTAACGCAAAACAGATCACCAGCCTGGGGCAGGCCAACTGGGCGCCGAACTTTACGCCAGACAGCAGGCGGATCATTTTCTGCAGTAACCATGAGTACAAGCGCGGCTTTCCATTCAATATGTACCTCACCGACATCAACGGGAACGGACTTGAGAAGATCAGCCGCGACAAAGGCTTTGACGCGTTTCCCATGTTCAGTCCCGATGGAAAAAAGATCGTTTTCTCCAGCAACCGGAATAATGGCGGTACACGGGAAACGAATCTTTTCATTGCCGACTGGGTGGAATAATCGTCACCTGCGAACACATATCTTTACACCACTAACCAAACCAAACCAACATGTACCAGGGCTTATTACATACGCACAACCTCCTGCGATGGGTGATACTGATCTTTTTGCTGCTCAGCATTTTCCGTCAGATATCTGCCGGTAGCCAGCCATTCGGCAAGCGCGACAAAGGATTCGGATTGCCCCTGCTGATCGCGGCCCACCTTACGCTCCTGATCGGCTTGTATCAATGGGCTGTTGGCGAATGGGGACTTGCCCTGATTCAGAAATATGGTATGGGTGAAGTGATGAAAGACAGCGTAACACGCTTCTGGGCGGTAGAGCACCCTTTGATGATGATCATCGCCATCATCCTGATCACCATTGGATATGGCCAAAGGAAGAGCAGGCATACCGCGAGAATACAGCGCCGCAGAACCCTGATCTATTATTTTCTTGCACTGGTAGCGATCGTACTGGCAGTACCCTGGCCTTTCCGGGAAGTGATTGGCAGGCCGTTGTTCCCCGGCATGTAAGCTCCGGGCGGCCTCCCTGCGCGGGTTCCGGTGTTCACCCGGACAAGGTTTGCCGTGCATAGCGGTAACATACTGCCGCAGGCAAGCGCAGTGTTTTTTACTATTTTTGGGTATGACCTTCCACCGGAACTTCACCTACTGGATCGACAAGCGTCGCTGGAAATACGTTTTCCTGCTGACGACGCTGGCATTGTCTGCCCGGTGACCTCTATGTTTACCGCCTGGAACCCACCGGCCGTTCAGGGCCGCGTTTTCTGTAATAATTTTACAAACAAATTCAGATCAATGCCACATTACCATAAACTGGGAGAGATCCCGCATAAGCGGCACGTTCAGTACCGCAAACCGGACGGAAAACTGTATTCCGAGCAGTTGTTTTCCACCGAAGGATTCAGCAACGACTACAGCCTGCTCTACCATGTTCACCCACCCACCACCATTATCGGTACCGATGAGCCGGTGGATGCGATGCCCCGGATTGCAGAGGACCGCATGCTCAAGCACCGCAGCCTGGAGGGATTCCGGGTGAAACCCGAGATGGATTACCTGCAGAGCAGGAAGCCGGTGCTCGTGAACAACGACTGTCATATCGTTCTCGCCGCACCGCAGCAAAGCATGGAGGGATATTTCTTCAAGAACGCCGATGCCGACGAGATGATCTTCGTGCATGAAGGAAGTGGCACGCTGAAAACCATGTATGGCGATCTCCCGTTCTCATACGGCGATTACCTGGTCATACCCCGCGGTACCATCTACCAGATAGATTTCAGCACCACAGAAAACCGCCTGTTCATCGTGGAATCGTTCAGCCCGATCCGGTACCCGAAACGTTACCTGAGCAAATACGGGCAGTTGCTGGAGCACTCGCCTTACTGCGAAAGGGATATCCGCGCGCCACAGAACCTGGTAACGATGGATGAGGCCGGCGATTTCCTGATCCGTACCAAAAAGAAAGGAAAACTTTACGGCATCCACTACGGCTTTCATCCGTTTGACGTGGTGGGCTGGGACGGATGTTGTTACCCCTTCGCCTTCAGCATCCATGATTTTGAACCCATCACCGGCAGGGTACACCAGCCGCCGCC
>DASVBM010000263.1:0-6681 GCA_036375835.1 Chitinophagaceae bacterium
ATCATACCTGCCGCCGCCGCCGATGCTTCCCATCCTTACTTCTTTCGCGGTGACTTCGAAAATGACGCCGGTATAATAATTCAGTCCGCGTGCAAGGGTGAAATCAACGGTCACGGTGTTGCCTTCCCTGCTGCCGAAAAAACTCAATATATACGCCAGCTCATTCAAACCGTTTTCCCCGTCTTCATTTCCGCCCAGCAGCGATCTCAGCTGCTGCATCTTTTCTTCATTGCTTCCGGTGATGGAAAGGTATTGCTCAATCACCGCCACCTGTTTTTCGTTCAGACCGCGCTGCGCGAGTTCGGCCTTCACTTGTTCCATTCCGATCTTGTCCAGCTTATCGATAGCAACCGTGATGTTGGTCAGCTGTTCACTGCCGCCACATACCGCGGCCAGTGCGGTGAGGATCTTGCGGCTGTTGATCCGGATATCGACCGCCACTCCGAGGTTGCGGAAAACGGTATCATATATATTGGCCAGTTCTACTTCGTTGATAAGCGAATAACTGCCCACCACGTCCGCATCGCACTGGTAAAATTCGCGGTAACGTCCTTTCTGCGGGCGATCGGCCCGCCAGACCGGCTGCATCTGGTAGCGTTTGAAAGGCATGGCCAGCTGACCGTGATTCATTGCCACAAAACGCGCGAAAGGTATAGTGAGGTCGTACCGCAACGCTCTTTCGGTGATCCCTTTCACATTTTTTCCTTCCAGCAGTTTATCGAAATCGGCCCTGGCCTGCTGGTGTTTCTCCGGCTTGTCGAGACCGTTGTTCAGAATTTTGAATATGAGTTTATCGCCTTCTTCGCCATACTTGCCCATGAGGGTATCCAGGTTTTCCATAGCGGGTGTTTCCAGTGGCTGGAAACCGTAGCGTTCAAAAATGTTCCGGATGGTGCTGAAGATATAATTCCGCTTGCGAACAACCTCCGCGCTGAAGTCTCTCGTTCCCTGGGGTAATGATGGTTTCATGGTTCAAAATTCAGGAATCAGCAATCAAACCGCAAAACTAGTTTGGTTGTGCTCAGCAGTTCTGCGGCCCGCTGCGGTATTTTTCAATAATGCGGTCGCAGGTGCGGTTGATCAGGTCAAATACCTCGTGGTATCCCGGCTCTTCACCATACCAGGGATCGGGTACTTCCATATTCCTGCCGGGGTAGAGTTCGTTGAGGAAAAGTTCAACCCTTGTTTCGTCGAAAAGTTTCCCGGCGATGCGTTTCACTTCGTTATAGTTGTTCTGATCCATCACATATATGCGGTCAAACTCCTGCATATCCGAAGGACGAAACTGCCGTGCCGATTGTTCGCAGATCTCGATACCATTCAGGCGCGCCACTTTCTGCGAGAGGTGGTGCGGTGGTTCGCCCACGTGCCAGTCGCCGGTGCCCGCGCTGTCGATGGTCCAGTCCAGCCCCGCCTGCCTCGCCTTGTGTTCAAGTATCCCGTGTGCCAGCGGGCTGCGACAGATATTGCCAAGACATACCATCAGGATCTTCATGGCCACGAAGATAAAACATCGGCCCAGCCGTGGAAAACCCGGTCGCTGGTTCCCGCTTTATGGAATCTTTCACGTTTCTGCATCCTATGGTCAGACAACCGGTTGTTGAGCTTTAAACCTTATTTACATGCCTTGCCGGCGATGAAGCCGCGATGCATGCACCACAACTAATACCAGGGTTATGAAACCGGAAACCATTTTACACAGCGACATGCTGGATATCGTATTCGAGAACCGCAATAAAGCTTACGGCGCTTATGCCCTTCGCCGCAATTACAATCAGCGACTTTTCCAGGCCCTCGGGGCCACCACGCTGCTGGTGGCAGGATTTGCAATTCTCCAGTTCGTGCATCCTGAACCGAAACAGCTCAGCGGCGGAATCGACCTTGGCGATTTTAAGCTGAGAACAGTGGTGATCGAGAATGATAAACCTATCGTGCAGCCTAAGCCTATTGAAAAGCCGGAGGAGAAAAAGATCAGGACGGAAACAAATGCGCCGCCGGTGATCACAAAAACAGAGGAAACTACTGTTGCCGAACAGGCAGTGCTGGACCGCAGCAATATCGGTACCACCCGCAGCGAAGGTGAAGACGCGCCCGAAGCCAGTACAGGTGGAGCAGGCAACCCGCCCGCCAATACCGGTACGGGCAACGCGATACCGGCTCCGGCACCGGTGGTCGGGGAAACCGGGCCGCTTACCCATGCCGCCGTGATGCCCGCTTTTAACGGCAATCTTATCCAGTACCTCCTGCGAAATATCCGCCAGCCAAATGACCTCGACGAAGGGGAACGCATCGTTGTAAGGGTTCGCTTCGTGGTGAACGCCGATGGCGAGATCAGTAACGCGGAAGTGATACAGAGTGGCAGGACAGACCTTGACCAGGAAGTGCTGCGCGTAGTGAAGAAAATGCCGAGATGGAAGCCGGGTGTACAGGACGGCGTGAACGTTCCCGTATATTTTAATCTGCCTGTAACCTTCGTTAGCCACCTCGAATAAAGAAAATAAGTATATTGCCTGCCCTGTATATCAGAAAGGGTTGCGTGTATTGTGTTGATACTGATGCACGTGCAGGGCTAAACCCAAAAAACAAAGATGCAGAACGAGTTCAGGGAACGACAGCGAAAGACCACCGCCAACATGCGGATGATGCGCGATATTACTATGGCCATCCTGATCATCGGGATGGCTATATTATTGTTTTTCGCAAAGCGCTGGAATCTCCTGGTTCATCTCAGCGATGGCTTCCGGATCACGCTGGGGGTGCTCTTCGCGATCTATGGTGCTTTCAGGTTGTACAGGGGAATAAAGCAGGATTATTGATATGAGAGTTGCCGGGGCGCTTAGTTTGTTTTTAACCTTTTGTTTCGTGGGAATATCCTGCGACGACGCGTCTACAAACGAACGGCACCGGAAGGATCTGAACGGAAGAATTAACATAAGCGTTGACGAAACCTTTAAACCGGTCATCGAGGAGCAGATCAAAGTGTTTGAATCCTCATGGCCCGAGACAGATATCGTTCCGCATTATAAATCGGAAGCGGATTGTTTCAGGGATCTCCAGTCAGACAGCACACGGATGGTGATTGTGGCGAGGGGGCTGAATGAAGTGGAGCGGAAGTTCTTTAACAACAGGTTGCATTATGTTCCGTCTTACGAACTGCTGGCCTTTGACGCGATCGCGGTCGTTGTTAATAAATCGGCAAATGACAGTGTGTTTACACTGGATCAGTTAAGTTCGTATCTGAAAGCAAGCGACCGGAAGCGGCAGGTGGTAGTAGACAACAAGAACGCCGGCAGCACCGTACGCTACCTGATGGATTCATTGCTAAAGGGTACGGAATTTGGTAGCAATGTTACGGCAGCGGAGAGCAGCGAAGCGGTAATAGATTACGTGGCAGGAAATAAAGACGCAATCGGCATCGTTGGAATCAGCTGGATCATGGGCAGGGAAAATTCATCGCAGAAAGAAAGCCTTTCCCGTGTAAAAACAGCGCTGCTTGAATGCCGGAGCTGTGAGCCCGGAACATTTGCAAGGCCGTCGCAGGCAACGATTTCTACCGGTCAGTATCCATTATACAGAGGATTATATTATATACTGAAGGAAAACGCAACGGGACCGGGAGGAAATTTTGCAGGCTTTATGAAATATGAACGCGGACAGCTGATATTCAGGAGGGCGCAGCTGGTTCCGGCAAGGATGCAGTTCAACAACAGGTTAACCGATATCAGTGAGGAAGAATAGTTTAATCAAACAAGCAAGTAAGCACATGAAGAAGATCAGTTTAGTATGCTTAGCGTTACTGGTGATGGTCGTTTCGGCGATGGCCCAGAACGTAAATGAGGGTATTAAGCAGTTGTATTATCAGAAATACAATACTGCTAAGCAAACGCTGCAGCAGGCGGTGAATGCGAACCCGAAAGATCCGAATGCGATCTATTGGCTGGGGCAGGTGTTCCTTGCTATGGACGATGTGGAAGGAGCAAAGAGCCTCTACCAGAAAGCATTGAATGAAGGCGTGAACGACCCGATGATCTGGGTGGGCATGGGCCACGTGGAGTCGCTGAACAAGCGGAAGAATGAGGCGCGGCAGCATTTTGAAGCCGCCATTACGGCTTCCCTCGACCGGCGGAAGAATCCGAACCCGAGAGTACTCGCGGCCATCGGAAGAGCCAATGCAGACGGAGGTTCGGACGTGGGCGACCCGCAATATGCCATTGAAAAGCTGAAGAAAGCCGCTGAGCTGGATAAGAACGACCCCGAGATCTACCTGAATATGGGTATCAATTACCAGAAACTGGGTGGAGACCGTGGTGGCGAAGCGGTGCAGGCTTATAATAATGCGTTGCTGCGCGATCCCAAATACGCCAAAGCGCTATACCGCATCGGCCGTATTTACGAGAGCCAGTCGAACCTTGACCTTTTCACCGATTATTACACGAAAGCGATCGCAGCAGATCCCGCATATACAGAAACTTACCTGGCGCTTTACGAGTATTATAAGAACAGGGACGTGAACAAGGCGCTTGGTTACCTGCAGGAGTATATTAAGAATGCCGAGCAGAATCCCGATAACGAATACTTCATGGCCGATTACCTGTTCCGTGCAGGTAAATACCAGGAGTCACTCAACCTTGGCAAACAACTGGAAAACAAATATGGGCTGGCAGCGCTCCCGAAGCTCAGCGTATTGTACGCTTATAACTACGATCGTTTGGGCGATTCGGTGAAGGCGCGCACTAATATTGAGCGTTACCTCTCCTCTGCGAAGCCGCAGCAGATCCAGGCTGACCACTTTGTACTGGCCGGCGCTATCCTGGCAAAATTCCCGGGCAGCGAAGAAGCGGCATCAGCTTACCTGGAGAAAGCGATCCAGGCAGATACGATCCATGCCAACCAGCTGGATTATATGAAGACAGCCGCGCAGATATTCGAAAAAGCAGGCAAGTATGAGCAGCAGTACCAGTGGTTGTACAAGCTGGCTTCAGCAGACAATAACTGGAGCGAGCTGGATCACTACCGGCTGAATGACGTTTCCATGAAAGCCCTGAAGTTCCAGCGGGTATACGATACCCTTGCTCCGAAGTATATCGCTGCCTTTCCCGACAAACCGCAGGGATATGCTTTCCGGGTCCGCGCGGCCAAGGCAATCGATTCTACGGGTGACAAAGGCCTGGCCATTGAACCGATCAACCAACAGAACGAATACCTGTTGAAGGATACCGCAGCCAACAAGAAAGCAGTATACCTCAACTATTATTACATGCTGGTATATTATAATGACAAGGCCAAGGACCTGCCCAAAGCAATCGAGATGACCGAAAAAATGATGGCATTGTACCCCGAAGGATCAGAAGAATTCAACTTCGCAAAGAAGACGAACGACGTGCTGGTGAAGGCGCTTGAAAGGCGCGGCGGCGGACAACGCTCATCCGGAAACGCTGCTGCAACTACTAAAGCAGCCGGTTCCGGTAAATAGCCGGCAGGATGATGAGAATCATATTGAAGCTCCCCCAATTACGGGGGAGTTTTTATTTTTCGTAACCTTCTGCGGTGTATTTTTGCCACGCTAAAATTCCCGCTTGATGAGCATTTTTTCTTTTCTGCTGCAGGCTCCTGTGGCGAATACAACAGAGAACTTCCTTCCAATTGGAATTCAGTTGTTTTTTGCTATCGGGATCGTTGTGTTGATCATGGTGGTAACACACTGGCTGGGTCCGAAAAGAAAAACGGCAGACAAGCTCGCGAACTTCACCAGCGGCATTGAAAGTCATGGTGACGCGCGCCAGCCGATGGCGATCAAATATTTCCTGGTAGCCATCCTTTTCGTGCTGTTCGACGTGGAAGTGATCTTTTTCTATCCCTATGCGGTGAACTTCAAGGCATTGGGATGGGATGGCTTTTTTGCGGTACTGATGTTCGTGGGTTTTTTCCTCTGCGGCTTCATCTATATCGTGAAAAAAGGAGCACTCCGGTGGGAAGATTAACAGATTGTGTCTCGCTGTCATTATGATGCAGCCGGGAATGTTCGTCTATAGTGGTGCGGACATTGTACCGGTTATCATCGAACAAACTGAAAATTATGGCACGCCCGGTAAGATTTAACATACATCCGAAACAGGCAGATTATCACACCGCGATCGGTTTTGCAGATGCCCCTCCGGGTTTTTCCGGGGAAGGCTTCTTCACCACCAAGCTGAGTGACGTAGTGGGCCTGGCGCGGAAGAATTCCATCTGGCCTTTACCATTTGCTACCTCTTGTTGCGGTATCGAGTTCATGGCTACGATGGCTTCGCATTACGACCTCGCGCGGTTTGGCGCGGAGCGCGTGGGATTCTCACCAAGGCAGTGCGACCTGCTGATGGTCATGGGTACGATCGCCAAGAAGATGGCGCCGGTGGTGAAGCAGGTGTACCTGCAGATGGCCGAGCCGCGCTGGGTAATGGCGGTAGGTGCCTGCGCGTGTTCAGGCGGGATCTTCGATTCATACAGCGTACTGCAGGGCATCGACCAGATCGTTCCGGTTGACGTGTACGTGCCGGGATGTCCCCCGAGGCCGGAAGCGATCATTGATGGTTTCATGCAGGTGCAGGAACTGGTAGGGCACGAGAGCATCCGCAGGAGAAACGGGGAACAATACAAGGCCTTGCTGGAAAGCTATGGCATCCAGTAAACGCGGGGGAAAAG
>DASVBM010000103.1:0-7264 GCA_036375835.1 Chitinophagaceae bacterium
AACGGCAACCCGGTTAGTGGCAACGGCAACAACTTCAATGCAACACAGCCCGGGGCCTATTCGGTGAAAGTCACTGATATGTTCGGTTGCAGCTCAATGGCCGGGAACAGCGTGTCTTTAGGTTATGTTGCGAAGCCGCAGGCACGATTTTCTTCCGATGGACATTGTGTAAACGTGCCGATCCCGTTTACTAACCTCACTACAGTAGTGGGCACCGGAGCTGTTCAATGGCTCTGGGATTTCGGTGACGGCAGCAGTTCAACGAGTAAGGATCCTGTACATTATTTCAACCAGGCCGGCAATTATACGGTCAGGCTCACTGCAGCGATAACCAGCTGCGCGCAATTTGCAGACAGCTTTGTGAAGACCGTTACAATTGTAAATCCACCTGCCGGCGTGAGGTACCCGACGGTAAATGCGGTGATAAACATGCCGCAACAGCTGGAGGCACGGAATATCGGCAACAGCTACCAGTGGATACCGCCTGTTGGTTTGAACAATGCCACCATCGTTAATCCTGTTTTCAGGCATAACCAGCCGCAGGAATACAGGATACGCATCCGTTTGAGTAATGGGTGTTCTGTCACAGATACCGTGGCGGTACGCATGTTTGTTGAAGGCGAATTGTACATACCGAAAGCCTGGAGCCCGAATAATGACGGGCATAACGATAATCTTTATCCAATCCTGGTTGGCATGATGGAATTAAAAATGTTCCGTGTGTTCAACCGTTGGGGGCAACTGATGTTTGAAACATCTACCCCGCACCATGGATGGAATGGAATCTATAATGGGAAACCTCAGCCGTCGGACACTTATACCTGGACGGTGGAAGCGAGGTACCCCGATGGCAAAGTTTTAAAACGAAGTGGAAACAGTGTTTTAGTACGATAAAACAAACCATGAATTACCTATGAAGCCTGTCACTATCCTATCCATCCTGCTGCTCCTGGTTAAGATACCGGGATCGGCGCAGGACCCGCATTTCTCGCAGTATTTCAGCTCGCCGCTGACAATTAGCCCGGCGATGACGGGAAATTTCGACGCCGACTGGCGGCTCGCTGTCAATTACCGCACGCAATGGCAACATGTCGCGGCCGCGTACAACACGGCAACAGTTTCGTACGACAAAAAGATCATGAAAGAAAAGACCGGTGGAAGTGTGCTGGCAATGGGGATGCTGCTGATGTACGATGCGTCATTCAACCGCATTGTAAAAAGTAATTATTTCAGTGTCAACCTTGCCTACCACCAGCAACTGGACGAGAACGGCTTTCATCATCTCGGCCTCGGTTTCGGCACTACCTATGGAAACCGGAAAATATCGTTCAACGAGCTTACCTGGGAGGAACAACTGGGGCCAGGCGGATTCGACAAGAATCTTCCAACGGGCGAAACAGCGCTCTCTGAGATGAAGCCATACATGTCTGTCAACACGGGCCTGGTCTACAGTATGGATGATTACACCACTCATTTTGAGTTGGGTGGAGCTGCGTATCACATCAACAAGCCCAAACAGACCTTCTTACAGGATGAGAAGCAGGTGGTGCCGATGCGGTATGTGGTGCACGCGGCGTTTGACCGCCTTATGAATGAACAATGGTTCATCAACCTGAACGCGATTTTTCAAAAGCAATCTTCCACATCTTATCTTATCGCCGGGGGAGCAGCCGGGCGATTTATCGGATCGGGAGAATCCACCTATATCAGCGCCGGAGCCTGGTACCGCAGCAAGGACGCTGTGATTCCATTTGTAAACCTGTTTACAAATGGCTGGCTGTTCGGCTTCAGTTATGATGTTACTACATCGAAACTGATGCAGGCGCAAAAAAAGCCTTACAGTTTCGAGCTGAGCATCTCGGTGCGGAAGAAGAGCCAGGATCACCAGGACGCACAGACCCGGTGTCCAAGGTTTTAGCGAAGGCAAAAAACGGCTGCATTTGCTCGTGTGGTGCAATCATTGATTAAGTTTGTCGGGACGATGGACAAGCTTCATTCCTTTTTCTACTTTCTTGACGTGGCCGGTACATTTGCATTTGCCATCAGTGGTGCAACTGCCGCGCGGCAGCGTGGACTGGATATTTTCGGAATTTTTGCAATAGCATTCGTCGTTGCCTGCGGAGGAAGCATTATCCGCGACCTGTGTATCGGCGCCATCCCGCCTGCCGGACTCACGAACTGGTTTTACCTTGCAGCGGCGCTGGTCGCGACCGTGTCGGCCGTGGGGATGTTCCGGATGGTACAAAAGCTCAACAGGCCTGTTATATTGTTCGACGCATTGGGATTATCGCTATTTGCTGTTACCGGTGCACAAAAAGCGGTATCCTTCGGATTGAACGACCAGGTAGCAATACTGCTTGGAATTACAACAGCTGTTGGCGGTGGTGTACTTCGTGACGTATTACTGAACCGGGTACCGGTGATACTGGAAAGGGAGATATACGCGTCTGCCGCATTGATAGGAGCTTCAATTGTCGTTGCCGGGCGCCACCAGCAACAGGTAAGCAGTGACTGGATGTCTGTGATTGCGCTGGCGGTTTGTTTTTCGATCAGGATACTCGCCCTGCGTTATCATTGGAATATGCCCGGAGGAGTAAAGCAAAAAGACCAGGTTATTAACTAGGATAACCTGAAATCGCCGGAAGCCAGGTCCTTTTACTATTTCCCGCGCATGCAAACCCCGATTGGCCAGCCAATCGTCGGGCTTTTTATTTGTACGCGTCGGCAAGCGAGCTCATCCTTCATTCAACCATTTTTTTCGGTGGGATTACCTGGCGGTGATCCAATGTGGGGGGACCTGCACCTCATTCAAACCCCGATTGGCCAGCCAATCGTCGGGCTTTTTATTTGTACGCATCGGCAAGCGAGCTTGCCGTGCTTCCAAATAAAAAGCCCGGGGCGGAGCCCGGGTTTGAATGAGGTGCGGAGAGAGAGGGATTCGAACCCTCGGTACAGTTGCCCGTACAACGGTTTTCGAGACCGTCCCATTCAACCGCTCTGGCATCTCTCCTATAATTTGTAAAAATAATGTGCTTTTCGGGATATCAGGTTCTGATCTGTATCAGCATTAAGGAAGTTCGATCTAAGGTTTTCTAAAATTCCGCAACAGCTTTAAAGGTTTTTTATGGCGGATGGCAGGTTGCATTACCATTTTCCGGGAATATCTGCCGGTAATCCCGATGGGGGGCCTGCACCGCTTGCAAACCCCGATTGGCCAGCCAATCGTCGGGTTTTTTATTTGTTCGCACTGGCAAGCGAATCGGATTGACTACAATGATTTTTCCTTTCTGGGATTACCTGCCGGTGATCCCGAGGTGGGGGGCCTGCACCGCTTGCAAACCCCGATTGGCCAGCCAATCGTCGGGTTTTTTATTTGTACGCACTGGCAAGCGAGCTTGCCGTGCTTCCAAATAAAAAACCCGGGGCGGAGCCCGGGTTTGTATGCGGTGCGGAGAGAGAGGGATTCGAACCCCCGGACCTGTTACAGTCAACGGTTTTCAAGACCGCCGCAATCGACCGCTCTGCCATCTCTCCGGGTGCAAAATAATAGTTTCGGGAACTATCTGCCAAATAATTCGAAACAAGAAAAATTTGCCCGCGATTTGCTGTACAAACTCCGGCAAATCATGTGTTTCGATAAACTCATATCAAAATTTTTCTGGATAAGCGCGGCAACACTGTTCGGAGCCTGTAACGGCAACAATAGTGCGCAGTCACAGATGACCGGCACCGACCTGAGTCTGAAAGATGCTTACGAATCGTTCTTTCCAATCGGTGTTTCTGTTTCTGGGTCGGAGTTGGTGCAGGAAGGCGCACTTATTAAAACGCAATTCAACAGCATCACTCCTGTGAATGCTATGAAAATGGTCAATATTCACCCCGAGGAACACATTTACAACTGGAAGGAAGCCGATTCAATTGTGGCTTTTGCAAAACGGAATGAAATGAAAATACGTGGCCACACGCTGCTCTGGCACCGGCAGTTACCCGACTGGCTCTTCAGAAATCCGGATGGGACGAGAGCACCCAGGCAACTGGTGATGCAAAGGCTGAAGGATCATATCACCACTGTGGTATCGAGGTACAAAAAACAGGTATATGCCTGGGATGTGGTAAACGAAGCGATCTCTGACAACCCCAATGAATTTTACCGTAGTGATCCGCTTTTTCAAGTCTGCGGAGAAGAATATCTTGACAGTGCTTTCGCCTGGGCACACACAGCAGACCCCGAAGCCGTACTATTCTACAACGATTATAACGAGTACAAGCCTTTGAAGCGAGCGCGCATTATCCGGCTGATCACAACCCTGAGGAACCGCGGCATACCGGTGCATGCGGCAGGCCTGCAGGCGCATTGGTCGATCTATGAACCTTCTGCCCTTGATCTGGAACAGACCCTGGAGGATTTCCGTTCGGCCGGAATTCCGATACAGATAACCGAACTGGATGTGTCGATCTTTCCAAAGGATCCGCGATCGGCCGCAGCGGTTCAGGCTGATACCAGCCGCGCGTTTACAGCCGAAAAACAAAAGCTCCAGTCAGCCCAGTATGAACAGGTCTTCCGCCTGCTAAGAAAATATCGTCAAAATATCACAGGAGTTACTTTCTGGAATATAACAGACCGCAGAACATGGCTTGATAACTTCCCCGTGCATGGACGGAAAGATTATCCCCTGTTATTCGATTCGAATATGAAACCCAAGCCGGCATTCCGGAAGGTGTGCAGGTTCGATGACTAGTGCTGTCCTGCGCGGATTGACTTTTCTGCTTCTTTCGCTACCCCTGCTGAATACAGCAAAACTTTTTCAGTGGTAGTATCGAATGAAAATTCAATCCAGCCAAAATATCGCTTGCCGTCTTTCAGCAGATAAAATGGAATATACCGGTGTGCAGTTGAATACCATAAGCCCTGCCAGTAAGGCGGTTGATTCATCGAAACGACTTTTTCTGCAAGCATCATTGCCGGTGCGTTATACCAGGTGTAGCCGGGAAATGATTCAGCCGATACCAGCCCGTTGAAAGGCAATACCGGGCAAGCTTCCGCGCTGTTCACCGGGAAATATGTGTGGAGGTAACCGGAAACATAAAACTGATGTTTGTCTACCTGCATGATGGGATCGCCAACGAGTGTAAAGGTGAACCTGATATCTTTAACTCCATCGTTATCCAGGTCAAGCGTCACCGGCTGCTGTGCACCGGATCCGATGCCATTCAAATCTGTAAAACTTACCTGTGGTGCCGGTGGGGTATAAGCGGTCTTCCTGCATGCTGCAGCTGCCAGCATCAGCATTACGGATATGATCAAGGTTCTCATCTCGTGATTTTGCAGCGAAAGAATGGACTTTGACAAAAACGAAAAAGCAAAACATCCACAAAACGCAGTAATTGCAGGATGAATGGTGATACCATTGGAATGCCTGACCGGCAAAACAAAAACAGACACAGATAATCAATCGTTTTTTTACAGCGTCTTTTCCAGTACTGCGAATTCAACCGGCCTGTTTGGCACATCATTACCATCGCCTGTAAAAGGGATCCTTTTACCGCTATCGACGTAACCAAGACGCAGGTACCAATCGAGGAGCTCGGTTCTGAGTGAAATAACCTTCATATAAATCCTTTTAATACCTCTTGCAGCTGCATATTTTTCGCTATGATGAAGCAGTGTTTTACCCGTACCCCTGTTCTGAAGCAAAGGTGAAACCGTGAGCATCCCCAGATACATCGAATCGTGTTCGGGTTTAAGGTATACACAGGCGCAGATGCGGCCGTCGCCTTCCACCTTGAACACCACAGCACCCGGGTACGCCATCATTTTTCCAAGTATAGTTTCATTCATCCTGCCACCCGCAAACAGGTCTGCCTCGCTGGTCCACCCCTGCCTTGAAGATTCGCCACGATAAGCAAGATTCACCAGCTGCGATAAGGCAGGGAGATCATCAGTGGTCGCTTTCGAAATTCTCATCCGAAATCTTTTTGTCTGATGAAGATAAGCATCATTCCCGCGGTCGCACGATGATTCGTACCTTCGGATATTAATGTTCCGATGAACACGGCAGTAAAGCAGCATCAAACACAGCGACACTGGCGCCACAGGCTACATGAAATCATTTATGAGTCTAACACTGCCGCCGGTAAGGCTTTTGACGTATCGTTGCTGATACTGATATTCAGCAGCATTCTTGTGGTCATGTTTGACAGTATCGAATGGATGCGTCAGCAGTACGGCCGGGAGTTCACCATCCTGGAATGGATTTTCACAATCATCTTCACCATTGAGTATCTGCTTCGGCTGATCAGCATAAAACAGCCCCTGCGGTATGTGTTCAGCTTCCTTGGTATTATTGACCTGCTCGCCATCATACCCGGCTACATGAGTTTGTTTTTCGGAGGCGCCGAATCTCTTATGGTGCTTCGGGCATTAAGGCTCCTCAGGGTCTTCAGGATCTTTAAACTGAATCATTACATTTCGGAGATGCGGTTCCTCGGCGCCGCAGTGCGTGGAAGTTTACGTAAAATCAGCATTTTCATGATGGTGGTGCTTATGCTGGTAATCATACTGGGATCTGCAATGTACCTGATCGAAGGAGGCAAAAACGGGTTCTCAAGTATCCCGGAAAGTATTTACTGGTCAATTGTAACGATTACAACCGTTGGATACGGAGATATCTCGCCGGTAACGCCGATGGGAAAATTCGTGGCGAGTTTTATTATGCTTATTGGGTATGGGATCATTGCGGTGCCGACCGGCATCATTACCACTGAAATGGCGATAGCTGCCCGACAGAAAAAACAACAGAACGAGGTCTGTCCCCGATGCGGAAAGGAAGGACACGATGCAGATGCGAAGTATTGCAAACGATGCGGAGAGCGTTTATGAACCGGGCCTCGTGCCTGCGAAACGAATGCTTCCCGGAAAGTATGTAAAAAAAAAGGAGGCAGTAAACACCGCCTCCGCAAACATTGGATGACTTTTAATCTAGTCGTAAACGCCAGTTCGCCTGGTGCAATTATCATGCCGTATAGCCGCTTCAGTATAAAACAACCCGGTTTTGAATCATTTTACCTGAATTTCGTCAACACCTGGTCCATCAGTCGCCGAATTTCTTTCGACTGAAGGTTCCCGATACTGCCTTCATGTGTGTGCCTGAGCTTACCTGGGTCGAATGAAAAAGTCCCGGATTCAATCTGTTCTCCCACGGCTTTATATGCTTCCCGGAACGGGACACCCTTGTTGACAAGTTCATTCACAGCCTCCACGCTG
>DASVBM010000507.1:0-2046 GCA_036375835.1 Chitinophagaceae bacterium
TCATGTGACGCATAATCTGCTCGTCACGCAAAATCTGAATCTTCAATTTCTCATTGAAGTCGGATGGCGCGCCATACTCCAGAACCCAGTAAATTCCCGTGGTTTTCTTCTGGATGGGATACGCCAGTGATTTCAGTCCCCAGGGATTGCTGTGCACTATACTTCCACCATGACCCGTGATGTAGTCGGTGTACTTTTTCTGAATAGACTTGAACTCTTCTTCAGAAAGCACAGGGGTAAAAATCACCATCAATTCGTAATTGTTCATTACCCTGATTTTTGGTTAAATAATAAAAATGGGTGGCAAAAGTACGCTTCCCCGGTGGAAAACCAAGGCTAATTCGCGGTTTCGGCAGAATTTGTAAGAAATTTAAGTCCGCCGGGGCTTGCATTGCACCTGAAACTAAACCATTGAAACCCAGTTCAGACCAGGTTTGCCGGCTCCGTGAGCAGGAAACCAAGGTCGCTGCCGGCGGGTAGCTCGGTTTTTACCGGCGCGCCTGCTTCATTACGGAAAAGAACGCCGGCGGTGCTGCCGGCCAGTTTCAGCGTTGCCTTATTATACAACAGCGCGGTTCCCTCGGGGATGCCGATCACCGGTACCGAAGGATTCAGCATTACATACTCGGTGAGCCGCTGGTCGCGGGTTTCGCCATTATGCCCTTCGATCACCAGGTTGTAATAATGGGGGTTGATCTGAAACGGGAAGAAGTGCAGTGCCTTGAAACTCTTCGGCTCGATGATGGGCATATCGTTCGTGGTACAGATGGTCTTGCCGGTAATGTTCGCACCGGCACTCCAGCCGATATAAGGCGTGCCCGATTTCACTTTGCCTTTGATGATCGGAACCAGGTCAGCAGCATACAAATCGTGCAGCAGCTTGAAGGTATTGCCGCCGCTCACCATGATCGCGTCAGCGTCTTCCAGCAACTGTTTACCATTTTCTGCCGTCACAGGAGTGATATCAAACGGCGTTCCGGCGAAGGCCAGTTCTACCAGATGCAGCAGCGGAGAAGTATCTCTGTCTACGTAGGCGAAAGGAATGAATGCGATCTTCATCGCCCGGTTACCCAGGAATTCCCTGATCATCGGCATCGCCTGCTCCAGGTACCCTCCATTGCCCGTCCTGGAACTACTTAAAGCAAGAATACGTTTCCTGTCTTCCATAACTGCAAAAATACATTAACACTTAGTACCGTTTACGGCCGGAGTTTAAGCGGGTTCTAAACTTCAGGGCTTTTCATAAGTCTATTTTAATGAATACTACTATTATTTAATGCATCGGTTCAGTATTTATCATGAACTTGCACCTATAAATAAAGGCATCCTATGAAGAAGATACTGAAGAAGCTTTACGACCTGGTAGCAAACTCAAATCCGAAACAGACACTTGTACCCATCCCCGTCAGGGCGAACAATGGCCGTTAATATTATTACCCCTATTGAAAAGTTGAAAGCATAAGTTGATTCTTATGCTTTTTTGTTTTGTATAAAGCCTGCCCTGAACAGTTAGCAGGAATACTGATCTTTGGCAAGTGAAGCCGGAACCCAAAAAAATAGACGTCATCAACAGGTTGCTGGAAGACTGCATCATTGCGTATCCGGTATCGTCTTTCGTGATTGGTATTTACCAGCAATACCAGCGAAGGGGCTGGCTCACCCGCAAACAACTGGAGGGTTTATTGCAGCGCGCGAAAGGCATCGAAGGACTGGCTCCCGAGAAGACGGCTGCACTGGAAGCAATTATCAGGAAAATGCCGGTACGACAGAAATCGGCTTTACCGGAATCCACTCCTCTGTACAGGAAAGACGAGGAGCTTGGCCGGGTCATCAATGAAATCCTTTCAAAATACCCGCAGCATAAACGGGTTTTATTTCTCCATTCAAAATACCAGAATAACGAACCCTTATCTGCTGCAGAAGCATCGGAATTGCTGCGCTTCAAAACCATTCTCAAAGTTTGACTATATTGCCGCAGCTCAATCTTTCACTCATTGAAACGAATCCATCCTGTTTTACTCAGTATCATTTCAGGGCTGTTGCTCT